>CAMAXD010000044.1 GCA_945861975.1 Candidatus Kuenenia stuttgartensis
GATCGCCATTTCAACTGTCATCTCCACTATCAACTCATTGACGCTCAGCCCGGCCCTTGCTGCGTTATTGTTGCGGCCAAAGCATGGGCGACAGGATTTGCTGACTCGAATCCTGAACTTTTCCCTGGGTTGGCTGTTCCGTTTGTTCAATCGCCTGATGGGAGCCAGTGTGCATGGCTATGTCGCGGCCACATCACGGCTCCTGCGAGTTCCCATACTCGTGTTGATTGTTTACGTCGGACTTGTCGGCCTGACGTACACAGGATTTCACTCTCTTCCCACCGGCTTCATTCCTGCTCAGGACAAAGGTTATCTGACCGGAAGCGTGCAGCTGCCGGATGCAACGGCCGCCGAGCGAACTCTGGAAACGCTGACGAAGATCGAACGCATCGCTCTCGATACTCCGGGTGTTCGCAGCGTCAACTCCATCGCGGGGAACTCGTTTACACTCGGTGGTCGAGCATCTCATTTCTGTTCCATGTTTATCATTCTCGAAGACTTCGATAAGAGAAAAACACCGGACACAACGGCCAACGCCATTCAGGAATCATTGCTGAAACAGTTCGGTAAACAAATTCCGGAAGCGACCGTGACATTGGCTCCTCCGCCCGCCGTGTCCGGGGTCGGCCGTGCCGGAGGCATGAAGTTAATGGTTGAAGATCGCGGTGACTCCGGATTGCGAGTGCTTCAGGAACAAACCGACAATCTAATTACCGTGGCCAGCAAGAATCCGAAGTTGAAAGGACTCTTCACCGGCTTCAACGTGAATGCTCCACAACTGTATTTTGATGTGGATCGTGATGCCTGCCTGTCACAGGGAATCAGTCTCGGCGAAGTCTTCGGAACTCTGCAGGCCTATCTGGGTTCTCGTTATGTCAATGACTTCAATATGTTCGGTCGCACGTGGCAGGTCGTAGTTCAGGCCGATCAAAGCTTTCGAAATCAAGTGGACGACGTCGCCAAACTACGAGTCAGAACTAATACCGGACGCATGGTACCGCTGGGGTCTGTGGCCACAGTGCGAACAATCGGCGGTCCGCTGATGGTGACTCGTTATAACATGTACCCGGCCGCAGCAATTATTGGCAATGTGACAACAGGAGTCAGCAGCGGGGAAGGAATTCGAATTCTCGAAGAACTGGCCACGTCCGAATTGCCGTCCACCATGGCCTTCGAATGGACGGAGCTTTCCTTTCTGGAACGAACTTCGGGCAGCACAGGAATGCTGCTGTTTGGTTTCTCCGTGGCATTTGTGTTTCTCGTACTGGCCGCGTTGTATGAAAGCTGGTCGCTGCCCCTGGCCGTGATTCTGGTTGTACCAATGTGTGTGCTGTGTTCGATTGCCGGTGTCGCCGTTGCCAAACTGGACATCAATATTTTCACTCAGATCGGCTTCGTGGTGCTGATCGGGCTCGCCTGCAAGAACGCGATTCTGATCGTGGAATTCGCCAAACTGCGTCGTGACGAAGGTCTTGATGTCTACGAATCAATCCTGCAGGCCTGTCGACTTCGCCTGCGCCCGATCCTGATGACATCGTTTGCGTTTATCCTTGGAGTGGTCCCGCTTGTCGTCGCCACCGGTGCGGGATTTGAAATGCGTCGTGCGCTGGGGACAGCTGTCTTCAGCGGGATGCTGGGAGTGACGATCTTCGGGATCTTTCTGACACCAGTCTTCTTTCTGATCGTTGATCGTGTCTCACACTGGTCCATATTCTCCGGGCACGGCCCGCTTTCGCGTATTGGTCGGATTCTGACAGACGTCATGAGGCTGAGATTTTTGACTCGACCAATTCGTGCCGCAGTCGCCGCCATACCAACTGAACCGCGGGGAGTGCCATCCACGCATAGCAGCCCCGCAATCAATCCCGACGAACGAAAGTCACCAACCGATGAGTTGCCTTCGGTCGGCTAAGGTCTTTGCTGAATGTTTTCTCGTTTCTTTATCGATCGACCTATCTTCGCCACGGTGATGTCCGTTGTCATCACGCTGGCCGGAGGTATCGCGGTCTTCACTTTGCCGGTGACGCAGTATCCGGAGATCGCACCACCGACTGTCGAAGTGTCGACGATGTATCCCGGTGCCAACGCCAAGGTTGTTTCTGACACCGTCGCCGCACCGATCGAGCAGCAGGTGAATGGCGTCGAAAATATGTTGTATATGTCGTCGCAATGCACGAACGACGGCATGTACACACTGACGGTCACGTTTGCATCCGGAACCGATCTGAATCTGGCGCAGGTGCTGGTGCAGAACCGAGTCGCTCTGGCTCAGCCGACGTTGCCGAACCTTGTGCAAAGACGCGGAGTCACCGTCAAGAAAAAAGCACCCGGCGTGCTGATGATCGTGAATCTGTTTTCGCCAGATGGCTCCCGAGACAACCTGTACCTCAGCAACTACGCGACGATTCAGATGCGTGATGAGTTGTCACGAGTCGAGGGCGTGGGAGACATCACGTTTCTTGGTCAACGCGACTACAGCATGCGGATCTGGCTGGATCCGCAGCAGATGGCGATGCGTGACATCAGTACACAGGACATCCTGCGGACGATTGAACAGCAGAATACTCAGGTCGCGGCCGGACAAATTGGTCAGCAGCCCACAACAGAAGGGCTCGTGTTTCAATACACGATGACAACTTTGGGACGACTGACCAGTGAGGAGCAATTCGGCGACATGGTTCTGCGAGCCGACGCGCAGGGTCGGATGGTTCGACTGAAAGATGTGGCTCGGATTGAACTGGGAGCGATGTCTTACGATCAGGTTTGCACGCTGGACACAAAGCCGTCCATCGCTCTTTCGATTTATCAATTGCCCGGATCGAATGCATTAGAAACGGCAGCGGAAGTGCGAGCCCGGATGGACGATCTGAAGCTGCGATTTCCCGAAGGTGTCGACTACGCCATCGTTTATGATACGACGCCCTTTATTCGCGAATCGGTGAAAGAGGTTTTCATCTCTCTCCGCGATGCGGTCATTCTGGTCGCCATCGTCGTGCTGGTGTTTCTGCAGGGCTGGCGACCGGCGATTATTCCTCTGGTCGCTGTGCCCGTAGCGATTGTCGGAACCTTCGCGGCGATGCTGGCCTTTGGCTTTAGTCTGAATGCACTGACTCTGTTCGGCCTGGTGCTGGCGGTGGGGATTGTTGTCGACGATGCCATCGTGGTCGTGGAAGCCATCGAACACAATATCGAACACGGCATGACGCCTCGCGATGCCGCCATTCATGCCATGGAGATGGTCGCCGGGCCTGTGATTGCTGTTGGGCTCGTCCTCTCTGCCGTCTTTATTCCCTGTGCGTTCATTACTGGAGTAGTCGGACAATTTTTTCGGCAGTTTGCGGTCACAATCGCGATTTCCACAATTATCTCGGCGTTCAATTCGTTGACTCTCAGCCCGGCGTTGGCGGTGCTGTTGTTACGACCCGGTTCGGGTGGCACTGGCAAGAGTTCTCATCGCAGCGAAGCGTTGCCTCGGCCCGGACTTGCACTTCTCGGTGCGTGGCTGGGTTATGCCTTCCTGAGTGCTCCATTGGCGGAGCAACTTCGGCGATTCGACATTGCGAAGAATGTCAATCCCTCACTGTGGCCGTGGATTGCTGCAGCCGCAGGGTTTGTCGCAGTCCTGATCATCAGTCGTCTGATCAATCGTCTGTTGTCTGTTTTCTTCCGCCTGTTCAATCGTGGATTCAATCGGGCAACCGACGCTTATGTGACCGTCGTGGGATGGTCGCTGCGAGCAAGCGTGCTGGTTCTGTTGATCTACGGCGGAATGATTTATGGAACCTACTATCTGTTCGTGATCACTCCGACAGGATTCATTCCGGCTCAGGACAAAGGCTATCTGATTCTGAATGTGCGTCTCGCCGACTCTGCTTCGCTCGAGAGAACTCAGCAGGTCATGGCGAAGATTGAAACGCTGGCCGGCAGAGTCTCCGGCGTCCATCACACGGTCGCTCTGGCCGGACAATCTCTGCTGTTGAACGCAAACGCACCTAACTTTGGTTCGATGTATGTGATGCTGGATGATTTTGATGACCGCATCAAGTCTCATCGAACTGCGGATATCGTCGCTGAAGAACTGCGGAACCTGTTTCTGTCTGAGGTGGAGAACGCCGACGTCAATATCCTTGGCGCGCCGCCGATCGAAGGACTTGGGACCGCAGGTGGATTTCGCATCGTTGTTCAGGATCGTGGCGACAACGGTCTGAACATGTTGGAATCAGTGAGCCAGTCAATCATTTCAGACGGCATGCAGTCTCCGAAACTACGAGACTTGTTTTCGGGGTTTCGAGCCAACACGACGTGGCTCGAACTGGACATTGATCGCGAAGCAGCCAAAAAGCTTGGTCTGTCCATGGCCGAAGTCTTTAGTGCTCTGCAGGTGAATTTTGGCTCTTTGTACGTCAACGATTTCAATCGCTTCGGCAGAACCTGGCAAGTGAATGTTCAGGCCGATGCAAAGTACCGCATGCAGACTCAGGACCTGCAGCGAATGTATGTCACGTCGACGACTGCCGGTAGTATTCCTCTTGCCGCTTTTATTCGAGTCCGCACAGTGACGGGGCCGCTGATGATTCTTCGGCATAATCTGTACCCCGCGGCTTTTGTGAATGCCGATGCCGCGGTCGGAGCAAGTTCCGGTGAAGCCATTCAGGCACTTCGAGAAGTAGCCGATCGCAATCTGGCTCCATTGATGCGAGTTGAATATACGGAGCTGGCGTTCCTGCAACAGCTGGCAGGCAACACGGCGATGTATGCGTTTCTGCTGGCGGTGGTACTGGTGTTCCTGGTGCTGGCCGCTCAGTACGAAAGCTGGGCTCTGCCACTGGCTGTGATTTTGGTGGTCCCCATGTGTCTATTGTGTTCAATCGCGGGTGTCATCTTTGCCGGAATGGATATCAACATTTTTACTCAGATCGGCTTTGTGGTCCTCGTCGGTCTGGCCTGCAAGAACGCCATTCTGATTGTTGAATATGCTCGAGCCCGAAACCAGGCTGGGGTGTCAGTGTTTGAGGCGACTCTGGATGCCTGTCGGCTACGGCTTCGCCCGATCATTATGACTTCATTCGCATTTATCTTTGGAGTAATTCCGCTGGTTCTTGGTGAAGGAGCCGGTGCCGAGATGCGTCGCACGCTGGGCACGGCCGTGTTCTCAGGTATGCTGGGTGTCACCCTCTTCGGGATTCTTTTGACGCCCGTCTTCTTCTATGTGATTCAGCGCATCGCAAATTGGCGAAGCAGCACAGGCTGAAGACAATGCCATTGCTGCTCGACGAACTTGGTCTCACAGCAGCAGTTTTTGCCGATCACAGATCCTCCCGAATCGGCGAATTCTGCAAGCAGAGTCGCTCATGGCTGCTACTTTCTCCGAAACATCGATCTCATCTCACACGGGCCAGCATTTCTCGCCATGACTGACCGGGGCTCGGGTTGAGACCAGATTGCGTTGAGTTTACTCTCAACCTCCCTCCTTAGAATAAGCATCCCGAAAGACCGCCCGTTGACTCAGCAGGCACTGGTTTTCCGGACCTCTCCCGAACACTCCCCTCACGATTCTCCCATGAAGCCACAACGACCAATTTTGTGTCGGTTTGCCGCAATGAGCATTCTCGTTGTCATGGCGGGAACGTTTGTGGGCCAGAATCCAGCCACTGCGTCAGCCCAAAACGCGGAAGAGTTTTCTGTTTATCATCTCAAAGACAAGTCGCCGTCTGAAGCACGTCGAATGCTCAACGAGCTGCTCGGAGATGAGGCTGAAGACGCTCGAATTGTTGCCGATGATGACGCCTCTGAATTGCTGGTGTCCGGAAGTCCGGCGATTCAAAAACTGGCTGCGAAACTGGTCGAACAGCTCAACGCTACAGAGAGTACCAAGCCCGCGACAAAACGTTCCCCCTCTGAAAACAGTGAGAAGGAATGGGAGTTCTCGCCGATCACCAATTCGGAGTCGGCGACGAACGAACCAGCGACAACAGGCGAATCGCCCGCGAAGAAGAGTGCTCAAAGAAAAACTGCACCGAACACAGAGCGTAACTCCGCGCTGCGCGATCGCACGGTCCGTTATCGCTTCCGCAACATTACATCGCAGCAGGCCGAGAACGCCGTGTCTCGCTTGCTGGGTACGCGAGTTCTGGAGCTTCAGGTTCATCAACTGAGCTTCTCCAGCGGTCGAAATCGTGAAGTTTCACTGACGTTTGATGAAGTCTCAAAGTCCTGTCTGCTGGAAGGTTCTGAGGATCTGGTTCAGCAGTTCGCGAAACTGCTGCAACAGCTCGACGATGTACGAGATCAGGCGACGGATGACACAATTCGCTTCGTGCCGCTGGCGAACGTCGAACCAGAGGTTCTGAACAAAGCCCTGCTGATCTGGAAGCAGACGAATCGGGCACCATCAAAGCCGCAGCTGGACAATAAAAAGAGGCAGGGCCGCAAAACATCAGAACAAGTCATCCGGCCTGCGGGGTTTCAACAAATTCCCGGCGAACCCGCTATTCCGATTGAGACCAATCCACAACAGAACTCGGACGCAGAGGCCGAGGCCACAATGCAGGATCCGGCCGACGGTGAAGCTTTGCGTCGGCCATCATCGGATGTCACCGTTGAGGCTCTTCCGGATCTGGACGTATTGATTCTTCGCGGCCGTGATCCGGACGTGGAAGAGCTGACGCGTATCATTCGCGAAATTGAACGGCTGAGCGAGGAAACAGCACCAGAGATTGACGTTGTTTATCTGCACAATGTTCAGGGAGAAGCTCTGGAAGAACTTGTCACAGATGTGCTCGATGATCTCATCGGTCCGCTGCAGGGCCGCGTCTCGATCACGCCGCTGGTGAAGCCGAATGCTTTGTTGCTTATTGGCTGGGGTGAAGCTGTCACCGCTGCAAAGAAGCTGATCGCGCGTTTGGACGAGTCCGTCGAACCGCTCACACAGATGCAGATTTACTCCTTGAAACATGCTTCGGCCAATCAGGTCGAAAACACCGTTCGCGAGTTTCTGAATAACCGTGGTGGCCTTGGTCCTGAAGTCAACATCACGGCCGATGAACGCACAAATTCACTGATGGTGAATGCCGCTCCGCGAGATCTTGCCGAAGTCACACGACTTATCGAAGGACTTGACAAAGGAACTTCAGAATCCGTCAATCAGGCTCGAATCGTCCAGCTTAAGAACTCGCTGGCCACTGATGTTTCGCAGACGATCACCGCAGCGATTACAGCAGCTCGAGGAGGTGTGGGAACTCAACGTGCAGCGGCTTTGGAAATGCTGATGGTCGGTCCGGATGGAAACAGCGTTGTCGCTTCCGGACTGCTGCAGGACGTAAAGCTGACTCCCGATTCCAGAACCAATCGCATCTTTATCACAGGTCCGGCTGACAGTCTGTCGCTGGTGGAACAACTGATCAAGAGTCTCGATGAATCCCCGGCGGCTTCCGCACAAATCAAGGTGTTCCAGATCACCAATGGCGATGCCACGGATCTCGTTCAGGTTCTGCGTTCGTTGTTTCCTGAACAGGCTGGCGTTTCGACGGTGCCGCAACTGGCGACAGCCGAAGAGGAATCATCGCTGGCACCAGTGCGATTCTCCGTCGACATCCGCACCAACAGCATCATTGCCACGGGAACGTCCGGCGATCTCAAGATTATCGAAGCGTTACTGCTGCGTCTGGATGAAACTGATTCCCAGGAACGAGTCAACGAAGTTTATCGACTGAAGAACTCCCCCGCTCTGGACGTCGCCAACGCCGTCAACAATTTTCTACGCAGTGAGCGAGTCGTCAATCAGGCTGCTCCGGGACGACAGAATCCGTTCACACAAATTGAATCGGAAGTCGTCGTCGTCCCCGAACCTGTCGGCAACGCGCTGATCATCAGTGCGACGCCTCGTTACTTTGAACAGATCATGGAACTCGTGGAAGGCCTGGATGCTCAACCGCCGCAAGTCATGATTCAAGTGATTCTGGTCGAAGTTGAACTGGATAACCTGCACGAATTCGGTGTGGAGTTGGGTTTGCAGGATTCATTGCTGTTTGATCGCAGTTTGCTGGGCACCCTTCTCCATCCAGGTCTCCATCCAGGATACGACTTCAATAACCAGCCTCTTGGAAATGCCGACACCGCTGGCTCACTGGCGACCAGAAGCAACGTTGGTGGCCAGGCCCTATCGCACTTTAGTCTTGGGCGAACGAGCACCGATACCGACTTTGGTGGCCTTGTGCTGTCCGCCAGCAGTGAAAATGTCAGTGTGTTATTGCGAGCGATGAATCAGTCGCGCAACGTGGAGATCCTGAGTCGTCCGCAAATTATGACGCTGGATAATCAGCCGGCCTTCATTCAGGTGGGTCAGCGAGTTCCTCGAATTGTGGGCACCAGCATCAATCAGGTCGGTCAGGTGAATACTGTCGAACTGGAAAACGTCGGCCTGATTCTGGGCGTGACGCCTCGTATCAGCCCCGAAGGTATGGTGGTGATGGATCTCGACGCTGAAAAGTCAGAGGTAGGGCCGGAGATTGAAGGGATTCCAGTGTCCATTTCATCGACCGGAGAAGTGATCCGTTCGCCGCGCGTCAATATTACGACGGCACAAACGACCGTCAGTTCTGCCAGTGGTCAAACGATCGTCATTGGTGGATTGATCACGACAAACAATACGACTCTTTCGCGCCGCGTGCCGTGGCTGAGCGACGTCCCTGTCGTTGGAAATCTGTTCCGCTTTGATGGAACAAAGAATTCCCGCAAGGAACTTTTGATCATCCTCACCCCGCATGTTGTGCGAGGGCCTTCCGAAGCGGAGTACATCAAACAGGTCGAAACGGCTCGCATGTCGTGGATCTCCTGCGACACATTCAACTGGATGAATACCGATACCGCGATGGTTGGCCAGATGGATTCCTCAACGATTCCCACGATCTATCCCGACCAAACCCCCGGTGCAGCTTCCATGCAGCGGGCTGTGCCGCTCACACCGTCGCCTGACCAATTCGTGAATCCAGGCGGCACATCTGAGTCGATCAACGCACCAGCTTCCACGGACACCAAAGTGGTCGTTCCCGAATGGAAAATTGAGACTGGCGAAGGTGACGAATCGCAATCGACTGAGGATTCCGGCATCAAACAAATGTCGTTCCGCAGTACTGCGTTTAATGAGTCAGACAAGAGGAAATCGGCAAACAGGGCGGACTCAGAACCTTACACTCCGCCAGAAACTAAATCCCGCACAGACGCCAGACCGAAGTCCAAAGAGAAGTCGTTTTGGTCACGACAATAATAGTGCGCCACAGTTCATCGCATTCCTTCTCATTTCATCGCCGACAACCATGCTTCAACGCTTCACCATAAAACGCAAATGCCTGTTGTTGCTGGCGGCAGGACTTTTTGTCAGTGCACCCGGCTGCACGATGATGAACGCAAGTGCGTTGTCGTTCACGAAGAAAGAGCCGGAATATTTGACACCCCGTCAGATCGTGCCGGTCTGGTCCGATACGGTGCTGCATCAGCCGGGAGAACCGGCAACTCGAGGTTTCGGCGGCCGTATCATGTTCTATGGTGAAGATAAACATAAAGCGATTCGCGTCGACGGCACTCTGGTTGTTTACGCCTGGGATGACAGCAAAGGCTCGATGGAGCGAACTCCGGATCGCAAATACGTCTTCCCATCGGACAAAATTCAGACCCATTACAGTCAGTCGCGGCTTGGGCATTCTTATAGTTTCTGGGTTCCCTGGGATGCCGCCGGTGGACCATTGCAGCATCTGACTCTGATTAGTCGCTTCGTGACCAACGATGGCACGGAAATCACGGCCGCTCCAGCCCACGTTGTTCTGCAGGGGCCCGGAGAACTCTCACCGTTTCAGAATGAGATCGCTGAGTCAAAGTCAAAAGCTGAGGAAAAAATAATCACCCGAAATCGCCTGCGTTCTCCCGCAGGCAGTGGAATTCAGCGCGTGGGTTACGAAGTTGAGGAGTCTGAAGCGGACGATCAGCCATCCTCAACTCCTTCGCGTCACCCGGGTTTGCAGACGTCTGAGATCGATCTCACGAGCGGCTTCTATCATCGCAACATGCAGGGACGGCAGAAGGGAAACAGCGACTCTTCGTTCGATGCGAAAGATGCTGACGACCTTTTGGCACCAGAACAGGAATCAGACCCACGAACGTTAAAATCCGATCCACGATCGAAGAAGTCAACTAGTGTCGAGGAGAATTCAAACCACGACGACGACGAGGAATCGGAGGAAGATTCGAATCCACCGTCAACTCGTTTACAACCTTTCGAATCCCGGGTTCGAACATCACGAGCAGCTCGGTCTGTTGGCGATCCGCTTCGGAAGGAACCACTCCGCGCAAAATGGCTGAATAGTCTTCCGGCGACACCTCGATCGTCACAGAGCGAGACTGAGTAAACGACTGCAGAGACTCTGAGATCTGCGGCGTTTCAGCCACGTTGTTTTGTGAAGTTGTCCCCGAGTTCACAACATCAGCAGCCAGCGTCAGCCGCTCGGCGTAAAGACCAGTTGGCCGGATAATCCTTGGACGATTCAGAGGCGCACGGACTTCTTCAATGAGTCCTGCCACGGACGAAACGGCGGCTGTTACAGCAGATTCGCGTCCGACAAATTTTGAGGCGGCTTCCGCTGCCGTGATGGTGCCGACTAACTCACCGACTGTAGGCTCATCTCTCACGAATCGCGGTTTAGAATCCGCAGCCCCCGAAGTCGATGTCGCCCCCGGCTGACTTCGCTTCGATAACGAGCCGCCAAGACTCCTCTGCCCAAACAGGCCCTGGGCCTGGCACGAATCAGATATCGCGAGCACAAACAAAACCGCAACGATGAGCGTGTTGAATTTGCGACCTGACCCGCCTCGCAGAGAAGTCGTTGCGGAACCGGTCATCGACTCATTCGCGAAGATTAATGCTGGCGTCATTGGAGTCTCAAAACGTCTTCGGTTCGGGAACGTGCAAGTTATTGATCCGCTCATATCGTGCAAAGCTCATCCCTCAATTGCCCAGTACAAATCTCGACGCAATCACACGTCCCGGTTGATACGACTGCCTGTCAGAGGAATTGTAGCAATCCCAGTGATTGTAGGGCGTTCGGCTGACAGCGGGCTTTCTTCAGCATCTTCGCTGACCGATTCAAGTCGCGAAGTCGGGACTTCCGCAATCTGGGCAGACTGCGAATTTTGTGGAAAATTCGGCCCGAATTCGGTAAGGTGACGCTGCCCGTGCTAATTTCCCGCCGGATTTCTCCCGCCTCTTCGAGTACTCCCGATGACCACTCGCCCCGCGCCATCAACGTCGCAGAATGCCATCCTCCTCGGCGAGCGGCAGGGCGTTAGCCCTCCGACCACTCCTCCTCTTTCCAGCACTTTCGTCACAGACTTTTTTCCAAACAGGCACGTCGTCACAGCGTTACTCCTTCTTCTTGCGGTGACAAATTCCGCGTCCACCCATGCTGTCGCACAAGCACCGCCGGTAACTCCACCATCAGCCCCGGTCGACTTTTCCTCGATCACAAAACCCGACGTCGCAGCAGCTATCAGAATTTCCCCGGAGCAACAAACTCTCATCGCACAGATCAGCAGTGAACGTGACACTGCGGTCGCAGCCACAGAAGAGGCCGCTCGTCCGGCCATCATCGTGGCGGCAAACGACAAACTTCAGGCAGTGCTGGATGCTGATCAGCGAAGCCTGTTCGTCTCTCTGTTCACAGGCAAAACACTTCGCTTTAATTTCCGCAGTCAGAAGTGGGCCGACGTGCTTGACTGGATTGCCAAAGAAGCTGATCTCTCGCTGGTCATGGAAGTTCCTCCGCCCGGTGTTTTCAACTACTCGGATTCCAAAGATTACACCACTGTCGAAAGCATCGACCTTCTCAACGGCTGGTTGCTGACCAAAGGGTTCACTTTGGTTCGCCGCGAGCGCATGCTGATGTGCATGGATCTGAAAACAGGTCTCCCCGAAGGCGCGATTCCGAAAGTCACGCCGGAAGAACTCGTAACGCGCGGGCGATACGAGTTTGTCAGCGTCCTGTTTCCTCTCGAAGGTCGACCTGCCGAGATTGTCCTGCTGGAAGTGAAGCCGCTGCTGGGAAGCTATGGCAAAGCCGAAGCCCTGGCTCAGACTCAACAACTGCTGGTGATCGATACGGCTTCGAATCTGCGAGTTGTCCAACAGGTGATCGCAAAAGTTCCGATGCTGTCAAAGGCAGAAGGGACGCCTGTGCTGACCGTCTACCCGGTGGAACATGCGAATCCTGAACAAGCTGGCGAAGTGCTGAAGACAATTATCGCCGGGACGATCGTGATCGACATTAAAGCTCGGCAAATTTCCGTGAATGCAGTGCCGTCGGAACAGGAGAAGGCAAAGATCATTTTGGGCCAGCTGGAGTCCAATCAGGGGCCTGATATGCAACCTCGGTTGCAGCTATATCCTGTTCAGGTTTCCGACGCCGATCAGATGCTGGCCACGCTCAAGCTCATTGCGCCGGATGGGCAGTATCGCATTGATCCGCTGTCGAGCAAACTCATTGCATGGGCGTCGGAAGCCGATCAAAAACGGATCAGCGAATCCCTGCAGATGATTCAGGCCGAACAGCCTCAGGGAGGCGGCCGGCAACTTCAGGTGTATGCACTCAAGAACGCCGATCCGACAGCCATCTCAACGATGCTGATTTACATTGTTCCCACCGCTCGAGTCACCGTGAATCCTGCGACGCGAAGTTTGGTCGCCTTCGGGACTCTCTCCGAGCATGAAGCGATTGGAGCTTTGATTGAACAGCTTGAAAAGCAGACAGAAACAGCCGCCACGGAGAAGACTCTCAAGACCTATCCAATGAGCTCTACCGTCGCCACGACACTTGTCACGTTGATGACGACCGCGGTTCCTAAAGCTCAGGTGTTGTCCGACACCGCGAATCAACGACTGCTGGTCATGGCGAGCGCCGATGAGCATACGCAGGTTGACATGCTGTTGAAGTCTCTTTCAACCGCCGAATCAAACGGCAAACAGCTAAAGATTCACGAAGCCGATCGGATTGATTCCGTCAGCGTGACATCGCTGCTGACAACCTTGACGCCACAGGCGACTGTCACTTTCGATGTGGCCAATAAAAGACTACTGGTCGTCGCAACAGAAGCCGATCAGGCGAAAGTCGCCGAGGTGCTTGAACAGGTTCGCACCTCGGAAGTCGATGCCGTGCGTTCGCTGAAGTCTTATCCACTGCAACCCAAAATCATTTCGACAACGATCATTTCTCTGCTGCTGCCTCTGGTGCCCAAAGCCAGTGCGATTCCGGATGAAGCGAATCGTCGCTTGCTGATTACCGCCACGGAAAAAGAACACGAATTGATCGCGAAGGTGATCGAACAGGTTGAGAAAGACGCTGTTGGAAATCTGCCGGAGCTGAAATTCTATCCGCTTAAGAAAGTCGTCGGCCCTGCATCACTTGCTGTGCTGCAGTCCGTCGCTCCATTGGCTCGTATCACGTTCCTGCCCGATGCCAATCGTTACAGCGTGCTCGCCACACGTGATGACCACACAGTGATTGCAGTCACCATCGAGCAACTCGAACTCAACGCCGCTGAAATCCAGCGCGAATTGAAGTTTTACGATGTCGCTGCCATTGGTACCGCGGATGCCCGCGTGTTGCTGTCGACGACTTTTGCGGACGTCACCTTTGTGGCCACCGCGGAGGGCAATAAGCTGATGGCGTGGGTTTCACCGGCTCAGGATGAACGCATTCGTGTCACACTTGAACAACTGATGGCAGAAAAACCGTTCCAGTCGACTCGCACAATGGAACTCTATTCTATTGCCGAACTGGGGCCATCGGCGTCGACGGTTCTGGCTCAGGCTGTTCCAAAAGCAACCCTCTCTGCGGGAGCTCGAGCCGATCAACTGGCAATCGTCGCCACGGCCGAGGATCACGTGAAACTGAAGACAGTTCTGGAGCAACTGCAGTCTTCCAAATCGATTCCACCCGCAAAGACGCTGACTGTGCATCCGATTAATGGACTGACACCGTCGTCTGTTCTGCAGGTTCTGCAACCACTTGTGGACGCGGATGTTCAACTCACGGTCGACCCCACCGGACAGCAGTTGTTTGTGCGAGCGTTCCCGGATAAGCAGGACCAGATCAAGGCCGTAGTCGAACAGGTCAGCGCATCGTTGGCCAACCGTCCACAGCGGTCGACAAAGACTTATATGATCGGTGCCCCCAACGCCGACGAGGCTCAGGAAGTTCTGATGGCGTTGTATCCCGATGCCATGATTGTGATGGATGCTGATCGCAAAATGATCGTAGCAACGGCCACAGATGAGCAACATGCCACGATTGACCAGATTGCTAAGCAAATGAAAGGCACATCGCTCGATGGCGACGTTCCTGTCCCGGCTGTTTATTCACTCAAAAACGCCAGCGCGACGGAAGTGCAGACTTTGCTGACGTCCATGTATTCGCGGTTCGAGGGCGTCCGTCTTTCCGTAAATGAAAAGACCGGTCGGCTGATCGTGGTCGCTCGCAAAGAACAGCACGATGCGATCCGGCCGCTGATCGAGCAACTTGATGGACCTGCCGAGACCGAAGTGAAGCAGGAACTCGCCGTCTTCCGATTAAATCAGCTCGACGGGCTTTCTGTTCAAACGGCTTTACAACCACTATTACCGAAGAATGCGCAGGTCACGGCTGACCGGATTGGACGACAGCTGTTCGTCAGCGCCTCGGCCGATGATATGCCGGCCGTTCGCGAACTTGTGCAGCAGATGATCACATCTCAGGGTTCCACGGAGGGCCTCGAGACTCGCAGTTATCGTCTTCGTCCCTATGAAGCGGACGAAGCCCAGGAAGTGCTGACAAAGTTATTCCCGGACGCCACGATGGTGACCGATGTGTCTCAGGAAATGCTGGTCGCAACCGCAACACCCATACAGCATGAGACAATCAAACAAGTGGTCGAGCAGATGACCAGCGTTCTGCCGATGGAGAATGCTCCTTTGGCGAAGGCCTATCCTCTGCGAACGGCCGATGGCGACATCACGGTCGAAGTCTTTGACGCTATGTTCCGGCGATCGGACAATGTCAGAGTTTCCTTTGACTCGAAAACTCGGTCTCTGATTGCCGTCGCTCGCCCCGATCAGCATGCCGTGATCAAGGCTCTGATTGATGAACTGGAACCAGCCGGTGCAGCCAATGAGACTCAAACACTGGAGGTGTATGCACTCGGTGGCATGGATGGACTCACTGCCGTGGAAGTGGCAGAAGGTGTTCTGCGTTCCATCGACTCGGCCGCAACTGTCTCCTCGGAAAAAGCCTCGAAACAGCTTGTGGTCACAACCACGCCCGCTGGCCACCAGCAGATCAGTGCGGCGATGGAACGATTTCAGGAGAGCGATCCTCGCGAAATGGATGTCATTCAACTTCGCCTGTTGAGCGCTTCGTCGGCACAGAATGCGATCGAAGGACTTTATGGGGATACCTTCACGAAGGATGACAACTATCCGGTGATTCAGGCGGACGAAGATTCACAGCAGTTGCTGGTTCGCGGTTCGAAGAAGCAGCTGCTGGATATCCGCACGCTGCTGATCAAGATGGGTGAAACTGGCTTGTCGCCCAACGGCGACGTGACGGCTCAGGCGAATCGAAATCTTCGCGTCATCCCGATTCAGGGTGACGTCGAGCCAACTCTACAGAAGATTCAGGACCTGTGGCCGCGAGTTCGAAGAAACCCGATTCGAGTCCTGCGACCTGGCACCGAAAAAGAAACGCCCCCAGCCGAACCGCAGCCAAAAGCCGACGGACAATTCTCAGTGCCGCCCGAGGAAGCTTCTTCACCGACAGCAATCGAGCCAGCACAAAAAGAACCGACTGAATCGCAGGCCGCCGAGAAAGCATCCGCACAAACAACAACGGACATAACAAACGCAGTCGCGACAGTACCGGGACAGGATGAGCCTTCGCCGGTCGTGATTATTCCGGGAATAGATCGGATCACGATTGCCTCCGACGATATCGAAGCTCTTGATCAACTGGAATCGATCCTCCTCGCAACTTCTTCATCGCGAACGGGTGGTACCGTTGCCAGTCGTAATCGAGACTTCTCCGTGTATCAACTCCGAAACGCCGGGGCTGAGGAAGTCGCGGAGACACTGGAATCGATCTATGACAGTCGAGCCGGGATGCTGGCGTTTGGCTCGGTGGTGATCGTGCCGGAAACTCGTATGAACGCGTTGATTGTTTACGGTGGTCGTACGGACCGCGACCGCATTGAACAGCTTCTGGAGATTCTGGACACCGAAAAGCTACCAGACTCTGGCCGTATCTTCCGAACCGAAGTCATCACCGTGAAACATGCGGATGCCGACAAAGTACAGGATGTGGTTCGAGGCGTTTATCGCACGGAGATGACCGCCGGAGGCACACGGCGAGCCATCGAAATTCCGACAGGGATCGATTCGTCGGTGGCGAATGTGCTGCGACAAATCAACGCCGCCTCCTCGGCCCCACTGCTGACGATCGAGGTCCAGGAAGAAACAAACTCCCTGGTTGTGAAGGCCCCTCAAAACCTGATCGATGAGATCTCTGAACTTGTCACTCAACTGGATGAAACGTCGGCCACAAACAGGGCTCGAGGAGTCACTCTCATTCCACTCAAAAAGACGAATTCACGCCGAGTCATGCAGGTCCTGAACGATGTCCTCGATCAGTAACTCGGCCCATTTTCCAATCTTTCCCATGGTCGGGCATTCTTTTCGTAATCTCCGCAAATCCCGCAAACATCCGAGTCGATTGTCAAAAATACTGGCTTCTCAGGAGTCTGAACCTGAGAATGTCGATGAGGAATCAAAAGAGAAGAGTCGAAAGGTCCCGCATCGGACAACAATCTTGATGCATCCCTAAAGCTCACCTAAAATTCCCACCCTAAATGCTGATCGCCCAATGACTTGAGCACAGCATCCTGCCGAATTCCCTCCCGCCGAAATCCAACCTACCCTCGGCAACATTCGGAAAATCCCATGAGTACGATTTTGAAACGCCCGTTGGCGTACCGAGATGCTCCGCGCCGTTTGACGGCGGAAGAACTCGATCACGTCCAGAGGTTGTTCACCACGGATGGACTCTCCGCCGTCACCAGCGAATTTGGATTTTCGACCGATTTGCAGGCTCTGCAGTCGATCGCTCATTCCCTGGGAATGACGGTTGTGGACTTGTCCAAGGTGACACTTGATCGATCGATTCTTGAAGGCTTCCCGGTCCGACTGATTCATCGTCACGCGATTTTTCCAATCGACCGCAGCTCGTCGTCAATCCGAATTGTGGTCAGCAATCCGTTTGACGTGCAGGCCGCCGATGCCGTCTCGGCCACGACCGGTCTGTTTGTGATGATCGATCTTGCTCTGCCACATGAAGTGGCAATGCTGATCAAGACTCACCTCGGCGTCGGCGCTCAGACACTGGATGGCCTGATGGCTCAGGCCGCTGAAAACTCCGATGAAATTGAGATCCTTGGCGACCTCAGCTTCGAGGAATCTGAAGCCGCTGCGATGGCTCAGCAGGCATCCGTCGTTCGCCTCGTCAACGACATTCTGACAGAAGCCGTTAACAATCGCGCCAGTGATATCCACATGGAGTCTCAGGCTTCCGGAATGAAGATTCGTTACCGCATCGACGGCGTGCTCCAGAATCAACCGGTACCTCCGGAGCTGAATCGATTTCAGGCGGCAATCCTGAGCCGCCTGAAAATCATGGCTCGACTGAATATCGCCGAAAAACGCGTTCCGCAGGACGGGCGTATCAAGCTGCGAGTTCAGGGCCGCGAAGTTGATATTCGCGTTTCTATCATTCCAATGCTGCATGGCGAAGGTGTCGTCATGCGAGTTCTCGACAAGAACGCAATGAAGTTTTCGCTGGCTGGTGTCGGTATGGAGGATGATACCTGCAGCCGATTCCGTGAACTCATCCGACTGCCTCACGGCATCGTGCTGGTGACAGGCCCGACGGGCTCCGGCAAGACCACGACGCTTTACAGCGCGCTGGCTGAGATCAAAAGTGAACGCAACAAGATCATCACCACGGAAGATCCAATCGAGTATCAGCTCGAAGGCATCAATCAAATTCAGGTCAATCATAAAGTCGGCCTGACGTTCGCCGCGTGTCTGCGAAGCATTTTGCGTCATGACCCGGATGTTGTTCTGGTCGGAGAAATTCGCGACTTCGAAACCGCCGAGAACGCCGTTCAGGCTTCTCTGACCGGGCACATGGTCTTCAGTACTCTGCATACCAATGATGCGGCCGGCTCCTTCATGCGTCTGGCCGATATGGGTGTTGAACCGTTCCTGATCAGCAGCACGCTGGAAGGAATCATGGCTCAGCGACTGGTGCGAACGTTGTGCAAGCACTGCCGCGAAGCCTACATGCCTTCGGAAGAAGAAGTGCCGGCCGATTTCCCGCTGGAAGACTACACCGCTGGTCAGCCGATTTACCGTGCGAAGGGATGTCGCCAGTGTCGCGGCACAGGATATTCGGGACGTCTGGGCATCTATGAACTGCTTGTTACGAACGACGAAATCAAGGTGCTCGCCAGTGAACGTCGTGGTACGAACGAAATTCGAAAAGCGGCCATCGCCAGTGGTATGAGAACTCTTCGTCAGGACGGCTGGCTAAAGGTTGCGCGCGGCCTGACCAGTATCGAAGAAGTCCTGCGTGTGACCAAGGCTGAATAGTAGCGGGGCGTTAAGAAGTCAGGATTCGCCACAGAAGTCAAGATTCGCCACAGAGGACACAGAGAGCACAGAGGAAAATCGCAGAGGGATGAGGGATCGAACTTGTAGGGTGTGACAAATTCACCGCGGCGAACGCAGGCACACAATAGAGTCTGACAAGTGCAAAGTGTTTCTTCCTCTCTGTGTTTCCCCTCCGTGCTCTCTGTGACCTCTGTGGTAAAAACTGCGATTCGGATGTAATTTCAATCATTGCACAGCGAATACGCAACAATGATTGGCCAGTTTGTTGGGGGCGGCAGTGCCGGAGTTCAGTTACATCGCAAGAACGATGACTGGTCAGGACGTGAAAGGACTGATCTCAGCCGATTCGCGCAGTGACGTGATGGCGATGCTGTCGCAAAAGTCGCTGTTTCCGATGACCGTTGCTCCGGCGAAGCAGCCGTTTTTCAATTTCAAATTCAACCGGCCGATCCGTGCTGAAATTCTTGCTGCGACATTGACGCAGTTATCCGACCTGCTCACCAACGGAGTCCCGCTTCTGCAGGCGTTGGACCTTCTTTCTCAGCAGGCGACTCATGATCGACTGAAAGAAGTGCTCTCGGATGTGCGAGGTCGCATCGCCGAGGGTAAACAGCTTCACGAAGCCATGGGCGCGCATCGAGATGTCTTCAGCGATTTGACGTTATCGATTATTCGAGCCGGAACCGAGGGTGCATTTCTGGAGGCCTCACTTCAGCAAACAGCGGAGTTCCTCGAACGACAAGAAGAACTGCGTGCCAAGATTAAAGGAGCGATGGCCTATCCGGCGTTTCTGGCAGTGGCCGGAAGCACCGTGACTCTTGTGCTGATTGTCTTCTTCGTCCCCAAGTTCAAAGAACTGTTCGCGTCCCTGGAACGCCAGGGAACACTGCCAACGCCAACCATCATTCTTCTTTGGCTCAGCAATTTCCTGGGGCGCTTCGGAATTTTCGTCGCCATCGCAGTGGCTGGCCTGATTGCTTTGGGAAGACGCTGGGCGGCATCGCCGAATGGACGTCAAAAAATTGACAGGATCAAGACGAAAGTACCTGTCTTCGGGCCTATTGTGCTCAACAGTGCGGTCTCGCGATTCTGCCGAATTCTGGGGACTCTGTTGAGAAACGGAGTACCCATGTTGAAAGCTTTGGAAATCAGCAGTGACTCATCCGGCAACGTGGTGCTGGGTCAGGCGATCAGAAAATCGGCCGAGAATATTTCCGCCGGTGAATCGCTGTCCTCGCCACTTACAAAATGCGGGCTGATTCCGGCCAACATCATGGCCATGATCAGCATCGCTGAAGAAGCCAATAATCTGGAACGAGTGCTCAGCAACGTCGCTGATGGCATCGACAAAAAAGTGGCTCGTCAACTGGACACGATGGTTCGCCTGATCGAACCCGCTCTGCTCATGGTGATGGGCAGTGCGGTGCTGTTTGTGATTGTAGCGTTGTTGCTGCCGGTGTTCGAAATGAGTACTTCAATGAGTTAGTAAGTTCGTCCGGCGAGCGGCAGGGCGTCAGCCCTCCGAGTGCGTTAAGCTTTCTCAGAAGTCTGACGCCCAACAGGTCGTTCGTGTAATTGTTTTGTTCATAAGGAGAATGATATGCAGAGGATAATGATGAAAAATCTGACACAAACACGAGCCCGGATTTCAAAGAGCAATGTCGTTCGCAGCGGCTTTACTCTGACAGAACTTCTGATCGTGATGGCGATTCTCGTGCTGCTGGTTTCTTTGATCGGTCCTCGCCTGCTGGGCAGCAAACAGAAGGCCGACATCAATGCGGTCAAAACTCAGATCGGCATGTTTCAATCGGCACTCGAGCGTTATGCGGTTGATATGAATAAGTTCCCGGCGACGGAAGAAGGCCTCGCGGCTCTGGTTTCAAAGCCGAGTTCTGATGGCAGTGGTTCGTCATCCGAAGATTCCTCCAGCAGTGACTCAGCACCAGCGGAAGGAGATTCATCATCCTCGGAAGGCGGCGGCGGAAATTGGGATGGTCCGTACATCAAGACCGAAAAACTGCCTGCCGATCCCTGGGGCAAAGCTTACGCTTACGAATACCCTCCGACTCACAACAAAATCAACGTACCAGACATCTGGTCTTTTGGCCCTGACGGTCAGGAAAACACCGACGACGATATCGTCAGCTGGACCGGTGACGGCGAAGGCGGCGAAGGTTCAAGCTCTGAGTCGAAAGAGTAGCGTGGAGCTTGCGACACGCGGCTCAGATCTTCTCAAAGCCCCGGATATTAACGGGGCTTTTGGCGATCGGTAATTTACGCCACCGGGTCTACCCCAAATGGCGTGGACTTAAGGAAACTTTGTAGCGGAAGTCGCCTAGACTTCCGGTGGTTTAACGGCCTCTGCACCACCCTGAATCTCAGCCTCAAAAGATATCTCGTTGCGAGTCTCCAGGAACGTTCAGATCGCTCCCACATGAATAACCCGTCGCGACATCACCATCAATTGCAACTCCGCGGCGGATTTTCGCTGGTGGAATTGTTGATTGTCATGGCCGTGCTGGCGGCGGTCGCAGGGCTTGTTCTTCCTTCAATGCGAGGTCCTCTGGATAAGAGCCGGCTCACCGGCGCCGCGAAAGAGCTTCAGGCATCGTTAGCCAAAGCCCGATCGCTGGCCATTCGAGAAGGCTCACTCGTTTCGTTCCGTTACGAAATTGCTGGCGGCCGTTATGTCATTGAACGCGTACCAGCCCCGGTCAACGCCACGATCATGGTTCTCGAAGATCCATCCGGGGCAGCGACGACTCCTTCTGGACTCTCGACCGAATCCGCCGAAGCTCCCACACAGCCAATTGACGGCACGGGCGAGAGCAATCTGATTTCACTGACTCTGCGACAAGGTCGACTTCCAGTTGGCGTTACCTTTGCAGAGCCAGTCACATCAGGCCTCATCACTTCTGAGGCATCGGCCACAAGCCTTCGGCGCTGGTCCGATCCCATTCGCTTTCAGCCCAGTGGCCGCACACAGGACGCAACGATTCGAGTAACCGGGCAGCGGGATTTTGTGGTAGATGTAACTCTGCGAGGTCTCACGGCCATGGCAAGCTATTCGGCCCCTACAAGAGTTTTGCCCAAGCAATCGCCGACCACGACCGACATGGCTGAGGCGTTGCCATGAGGTCACACCATCTCCCCGAGGGTTTGCAAACATCGGAAAAAAAGAATCGTCGCGCGTTTTCATTGATTGAAGTCATCATTGCCACCGCCATCCTGATGGGTAGTGCTGTGGTGCTGGCGAGACTTGCGGGGATGGGACGCGATCAATCACAAAAAGCCAGACTGCACTCTGAAGCTCAGCAACTTTGCGAGCAAACTCTGAATGAGCTCTTGCTGGGCATGCGACCGATGGAACTTGTCGAATCAATGCCCTTGATTCCTCTTCCGCCACCGATCGAAGAAGCAGATGATGATGTGAACGCTCAGGATCCGTTTTCGACAAAGCAGGACACCGTTGTACCAACAATCGATGAGACAGATCCTGAGTGGCGTCATTCCGTTCGAATCGAGTCTCTGGCGGCTATGCCGGGCATGTGGGCTCTGACCGTGGAAGTTCTTCAGGGCGATCAGACGCTGCCACGATCGATTCGATTCTCGTTGACTCGCTGGATCTCCGGGCCACCCCCTGAAGGCGCGTTTGATGAGCTGATGCAGGGGATGGACGAACCGGGTTCGTTGCAACCAGACATGATGCAATCCAGAGATCTGCTATGAGGCCGGTTACCCTGGTCAACTTTGTGTCCAATACTCGGACCGTTCGACGGAAACGTGTTGGCTACACACTGGTCGAAATGCTGATCGCTTCTGTACTCGTCGCGGCGTTGATGTCCGTGGTGTGGGGCATGATGTCGATGTACAACAGCTATCTCACCGCCGGGCAGGCTCAGGCGACGGAGCAGCAACTTAAGCGATCACTGCTGCAAATGCTTGAGCGTGATCTGCAAAGCGTTTCAACGCCGGACACAAATCCGAAGGTTGTGCCATCACTGGAGAGGGCGAGCGAATCGTCGGCGTTTTCTGATGAGCAGCCCGCATCGCCACTTGATCCACTCAGCACTGGCACCGACTTGTCTCTCGATGAGCCCTCTGTGTTTGCGGGACTTGTGACCAAAGAAACGCTGACAATCCCCAGCCAGGTTTCTCTTGTCGGCAATAGTTCGTCGATGAAACTGTCAATTGAGCAGCCAACAATTGAAACCTCACCCGTTGCCAGTCAGACACCAGACAACTCTGACACAACAGCGCCCATAGTCGACCCAGCCATTACCGCTGCGACTTCAACGCCGGAGCCAATTGCTTCGCCTGATGATTCGATCAGTGTCGAAGGAATCGCCCCGAAGGTCTCCGAGTATCAAACGATCATCTGGCAGTTTCAGGCTCCAGGAATGATCGCGGGCAATCAGTCTCTTCAGGCCGGTCTTTATCGAATCCAAACCGAATCGTTATCTCTGCAGTCTGCTTTGAATCAGCAGGAGACATTGCTTGAAGATTCTGCCGCAGAGAGCGATGCCTCGGTCGATCGCACGACACTGGAGACGCTGCTGTTTCCGCCCGCGAATACTCAGGCAGAATCCAGCGGAGCTACTCCAGGCGCAGAGGCCTCTATTCAGACCGGACCAGAGTTCGATCTGATTCCAGAAGTCGTCAGCTGCCGCTTTGAGTACTTTGGTGGTTCTTCCTGGGCATCAACATGGAACAGTGAGCAGCAGCAGTCACTGCCACTGGCGATTCGAGTTCGCATGCAGCTTGTCAATGCGGCCGATCTGGAGAAACTGAAACTGGTCTTTGGCGATTCGAGTTCGCAGGATTCACCGCTTGATGATGCGATTGATGACAGTTCAGCAAGGGTTTCGACGCCTTCGAGTTCGCCACCTGCCGACAACCTAACAGCCGATCCATTGACTACGATTCAGACTCGTAAAGTGGACCGAATCATTCTGCTTCAACCTGTCACTGGCCCGATGCCGCAACCAGGAGGCGGAAGTGATGCTTCCGAACCGGAGGCCGCGCAATGAAGATCCGGCGAGCGGCAGGGCGTAAGCCCTCCGTGGAACACCAGCAGCAGAAGTGCGCAGTGG
>CAMAXD010000045.1 GCA_945861975.1 Candidatus Kuenenia stuttgartensis
CCATTACTCCTGACCAGCAGAATGCTCAGCTGGTCGACATTGATGTCCGCCGAAACGCAAGAATGAGGCAGCTCAATGATCTGATGTCAGCTTTGAATTCTGACGCGAACGTTCCGGCGTCAACAACTGGTGGGACAACAACTGGTGGAACAACAACCGGCGGAACAACAACCGGCGGAACAACAACCGGCGGAACGATGACCGGTGGGACAACGACTGGCGGTGCAGCAACCGGCGGGGCTCCTGCTGGCGGCGATCCAGCCGCACCAGAAGTTGACGGCGGAATTGAAACCGTCACGGTTGTGGGCGATGTCAATGTTCAGTACGGCTTCGAAGGACCAATTACGGCTGCTGACAGCAGTGGCTTTATCGTCATGAATCGCGTAAAGGTGAACATGGCGAGCGAGACTCGTCCGGTTCCCGGCACGATGGGCGACCATGACGGAAATCCCTCAACCCCGGACCAGGAGTTGACCTATGCCCAGTTGGGAGTTGTTCTCCAGTCAGCCGGTCTGACCTATGACGAACTGGTGAATCATCCAGGCCTGAAAGGCTACATCGCCAAGGGCATTGGAGCAGTCCCGCCTGCAGCTGCTGGAACCAATGCAGCGATTGTTCCCGCGATTGACGCTGCCACGAACGACTTTGTGGAGTTCGTGTTTGAACCACGGGAGAACGTTCTGGTTGGCAAGCTGACCCAAACTGCTGGAGCAGAAACACAGGATCCAGCGGACGACCGGTTCCAACTGGGTGGCGTTGCGGTGACATCCAGCGATCTTGTTGGTTTCC
The DNA here is from genome assembly GCA_945861975.1 of Candidatus Kuenenia stuttgartensis. Classification (GTDB taxonomy): domain Bacteria; phylum Planctomycetota; class Planctomycetia; order Planctomycetales; family Planctomycetaceae; genus SXXK01. The sequence continues at coordinate 790 of CAMAXD010000045.1, forward strand.
CGAAGGTCACGCACGACGAACTGTTATCAGCGGTCGATTCGGAAATCACGCTGATCGGTCACTACATGTTTGATCGAAATGCATTCTGTGCACGTGAAGCCGAACTTCCGCCTGCAGGTGTCCCACCTGAAGTTGCTCTGACGAATGGCTACGAAGGTCCGATCACAGCGATCGGTGCTGGATTCGTTGAAGTCATGGGCAGTCGACTGAACGTGGCGGCTGATCTGGAAATTCCAGCAGTGACACCATTGGAGGGTCAGCAGGTCTTCCGAGGACAGGATCTTCCTTACCTGGCTGACAATCAGCGTGGACCATATCGGTTCCTGCCAATCATTGGTGCTACGTTTAGGGGTGAGACCATCGCCGACGGCAACCATAATGTTTCCAGTGTGGCTTTCATCGAACTGGCAGAGAACGTGATTGTGACTCCGGTTTCCGTGCAGTTTGACACCGTGTTTCCACAGGTTCCGGGTATGGTCGCTCGATCAGTTACGCTGAGCGGGGATACTCGATTCCGAGGAGACTGGATGGATGTTGGGGCAGTGCCTGTCTCCATTGGGGGCACGATCGACACAACTGACCAGCTTTCAAACGCGACCGCAACCGGCATGCTGTTTGGCATGGTAGGCTACTACGACGCTGCGAATGATGCGTTCTGGGTTGTTGAAGGTGAAACCGAATACCACCCAGAAGGAACGGTTCGAATTACTCGGGCTCTGGGACGTCAGGGAGACGGAGAAGGGCGTCTGGAGATTCGAGGTCAGGTGAAACCGGCACCAAACGCCGATGGGACCATTCGGATTCCGGACACGGTGGTTATTAATGCGGGCCCGATGGGAACCTACAACCTTGCCACAACAATGTCAGTGGATCGCATTCCAGTGGGCGTTGATCCATTAAACATTCCAGCAACATTCGCGAACGTTGGAACGTTTCGAATTTCACTGCGAACGGGTAACCAGACCTCCGGTACGATTGTGCCCGAGTACATCAGTGGTGAAGTGCCTGGACGTCCAGAAATTGGTGGCCAAACTCGTGGGGTGGATATCCGCGACGAACGCACACCGGCTGGCTTCCCGGTTCCACTGGACCCAGGCGTAGTTCCAGCCACGACCAATCTTCTGGATGCTTTGGTAACTGCAGACGGGCAGCTGGCCGCGGGTGTTAATGCGGTCATTGAAAGCCGACCAGGAAGGCAGCGTGTGGACATCGCGATTTCGGCTCCAAGGTCGCTCTTCGGGGCGGACTTGTTTGCTGGACTTGATCTCACGAATCCTGAAGCTGCTCTCGCCATTGATCCAGCCAGACTGATTCTCACGGCAACCGATGCTTTGGGAAATGTCTCAGAAGTTCCTGCGACATTCGTGGCGATTCCGGATCCAGATAACGCGGATGGTGTCTTGATTGAGACTTCAATCCGTGGTCAATTCGCGGTTGATCTCGCGGGACGAACGCTGAATGTTCAGCTCCAGTCCGGAGCGAATCGTATCACTCTGACTTCAGGAAGTCTGAATGCTGGTCTTGTCTTCACACCGGGTGCTGTTGTGCCTGGCGTGGTTACGACTCCCGAAGGCCCTGTGACACCTGAGCCAGCACCTTTGGCTGTGATTGGAACTCCTGCGGATGCGGAAACTCCAGTCGAATCGCTGGGGGTCGCTCTGACGGGAAGTGTTACCGTCGATAATCGAATCGCTGATCAGCAGAGATTCAATGTCGACATTACGGGCGTTCCTGCCGCTGCACTTTCAAATGTGTCAGGCCTGATCGTGAATGGTCAGATTCCACAGACATTCGATGTCGCAGTGACTGGACTCACCGCGGAATTCCTGAATGCGAATGGCGAGATCGTTGCACTGTCTCCTAACTTTACGGCAGTCTTCGAAACTGCAACGACAGTGACGTTGTCACTGTCGGTGCGGGACGCTGCTCAGCTAACGGCACTCGCTTCTGCAACAGAAGTTCGCCTCGTGCAGAGTGTGAGTGGAGTTCTGGGCGTCACTGAAATCGCAACGTTGCCAATTCAGGGTGCCACAACCGAGCTTGTCGCTGTGGTTGAATAATCGTGATTAAAGCAACTCTGCCGCTGTCATACAGCGGCAGAGTCATGCTGTTCACATCGCGAATTTCCATCGACTAAAAATCACGGAGCAACACAGAAGAGTGCACCTGCACTCGACTGTGTTGCTTTTTTTGTCTGTGTTCTATCATTTGACCCTCGCAAAGAATCGCAGACACACGGATAGCTGACGCTATACCGCTCGCCGGGGTTCAACAAGATGCAACCTGCAGCCTGAGGCGTTGCCTGAGGCTGACTTGTCGAGGCCCATTGGGCCAAATCGCAAAGGCCTCTTTTTGAGCTGAGGATCCATACGACTCTCCAATGAGAAGATAAACAGTCATGCGAGCGTGCCGGATGATCTGACACGGCACATGGATTATCAGGTCCAGAAAGGTGCGAAACTCAATCGTCAGGAGTCGTGTGCGTTCTACGATCACCCATTCATGTTCTTCCTGGTCATACCGAAAGCCATTCGGTGAAGCATGTCCGTTGGAAACAATCCGTTCGATGCGGACGTGGCAGCGATCACCTGAATGAGTTCACTGGGGATCGAAGTCGGCAGATCTTCAAAGAGGTTGTCGAGTTCAAATCTCCGGGAAGTTTCAACCTCTTCAATGGACCCGACCGGAACTCACTAAACTGCTTCCATCGACTGCTTGCTCAAGCGTGAATCACTGGTCACTTTATATTGGCTTTTTCAAAAGAGAGGTTTGTCAGGCAAATAACCTCGTTTAAGTCACCGAATGGGATAATCCGATAACATGCCCCACAACCTCCCCGCACAATTTATCTGAGCTACATCGAAAGGCTGCTTCATGCTCTCCGTCTTCTGTTCACCAAGTCGCTACACACAAGGCAAAAACGCGACAGCCGCTCTGGGGACAGAGATGACCGGATTGGGATTGACTGGCCCGGCCCTGATTGTTGGTAGCCGATCTCCGATTCGATTGCTGTCCGAAACCTGGAAAATCACGCTGGCTGCAGCCGGGATCGCCTATGCCGTGCATGAGTTCGGCGGCGAATGTTCACTGACCGAAATCGAGCGGATCAAGCAGATCGCCAAACAGCACAAGTCCCAGGTGATTATTGGGGCCGGTGGTGGCAAAGTCCTCGATGCCGCTCGTGCCGTAGCCGCCGATCTGAATTTGCCCATCGTCAACTGCCCAACTGTGGCATCCAGCGATTCACCGTGCAGTGCATTGTCGGTGATTTACTCGGACGATGGCGTTGTTCAGGGAAGTCGTTTCTATCGCAAGAACGCCGATCTCGTGCTGGTCGATACGCAGATCATTGCCCAGAGTCCTCCACGGCTCCTGGTGGCAGGAATGGGCGATGCTTTGGCGACATGGTTCGAGGCCAAAACATGTGTTGATGGAGGCGTCAAGAACCTGCGAGGGGGCTTATCGACGCAGAGCGCTTTGGCCCTGGCAAAACTCTGCTACCGAACTTTGCTGGCAGATGGAGCCGATGCCTTACGGTCGGTTCAAACTCAAGTCGTGACTCCCGCACTGGAACGACTCGTGGAGGCAAACACGTTGTTGTCGGGGATTGGCTTCGAGTCTTCAGGCCTCGCAGCGGCCCATGCCGTTCACAACGGGTTGACCACGGCAAAAGCCACACATGATTATCTGCATGGTGAAAAGGTGGCCTTCGGATTGCTGACTCAGCTTGTGCTGGAGGGACAGCCTCGTTCGGTTCTGCATCGAGTACTGGGGTTCGCAACTGAAGTTGGACTGCCGATTATACTGGCTGAAATCGGCCTGAAGGAGTTGCCCAAAGAAGTCCTGCAAAAGATCGCTGTTCGTGCCACCGCTGAGAGCGACACCATTCATAACGAGCCGTTTGAAGTGCGACCCGACATGGTGGCCGATGCGATCCTGGCCGCCGATGCGATGGGAAGAGCCTGGAAGAAGGATCACTGCCCGCAGTAGAAAAACGCCCTGCCGTGCCATGCAACTTCCGGAATTTGTCGCAAAGGCAATCTCGTGACCGCAACAAACCGTTATCGCTCTCGCAGTGCGTTCACGATGTTCAATTGAACGGCGCGAAGGGCGGGAAGGATGCCTCCCAGAAGACCCATCAGCATCGCAAGGACGACGCCCTGCAGGAGAACTCGCGGGCCGAAGCGAAATGAGAACGTAATTTCGCTGAACTGATTCACGGTGCCGGTCGAGAGTCCATTAAACGGAAGCGTGGCAAGGCAGCCAAGTGCTCCGCCCATCAGACATAGCAGCACAGATTCAAACAGGAACGATCCCAGAATGCTGCGTCGCGAAAATCCGAGTGCTCGCAACGTTCCGATCTCACGAGCACGGCTGGCCACAGCAGCGTACATCGTATTGGCCGCAGCAAACATCGCCCCGAACATCAGAAAGCCGGCGATGATATAACCGATGTACTGAATTGCATTCGACTGCGTCATCTGATCTTCGAAGTAACGGACTTCCGAAATACCATTGAGTTCAAATCGTTTATCATCAGCCAGCAGCTTCACCAAGGAATCCCGAGCCGCTAGGTTTTCAGCTCGCAGATTCACTGACGAAACTGCCGCCGGAGTTCTCCGCGCCGCTGTGAGATCTCGCAGATCTGTCCAGACTTCAGATTCTGCCGAGCTGCCTGCCGCTTCGAAGTAGCCGACAATTTTGAATTTCACATTATTGATCTCCAGTTCCTCACCGATCGCCAGATTCTCAAATCGCTCGGCCATGCGCTGGCTGGTGATCGCTTCATTAACGCCCGGCTTGATTTCTCGCCCCTGTGTCAGCCGATACTCGGGCCGCAGGTTTCGCCCCACCTCCTCCAATCCGCGCACGATCAGATTGACGGTGCCACCATTGTTGCGTCGAGGCTTCGTGAGGATCGTTACGAACTCGACCGAGCACAGCGGCTGACCGCCTTCGGCTTTGGCAATGCCGGGCAGTGATACGATCTGGCGAGCCACTTTTTGCTCAATCCCGCTTCCGGTTTCGTCAGTCGAACCTTTCCGCAAGACAATCAGATCCAACTCATCGCCGGAAACTCGCAGCGCATACTGCAGGCCGTCGGTGAGTCCGAAGCAGAGCACCGAAGCCCAGACGACCAGTCCTGTGCCGAGGACGGTCATCAGAGTTGTCATCCAGCGAACCTGCAGATTTCTGATGTTATATTTGGCCGGAATCATGGTTTATTTCACGTCGATTTTAATTGGAGGGGCGTTGAGTGGCTCGGTCCGGAGACCGGCTACAGCGAGAAACCTAAAAACGCAGGCTGGACATTCTTGTCCGACAAACCTGCGACGGGCAAGAATGCCCATCCTGCCCCAAAATGGAAACTTGACGACGGGCTACGCGATGCGTCGCAGGCCATCGATGACAGAAAGTTGAGCCGCACGGATAGCAGGAACGAGGCCGCTGACGATTCCCAGCACGGCCGCAACGATAAATCCGTAGCTGATCCACGGCCCCAGCATTTCCAGAACAGTAAACGGAAAGAACTGCGGCAGAGCGGCGTTCATCGCCTGAAGAAACGCACAGCCCATACCAACGCCCAGTAATCCGCCCAGCATCGCGATCAGACTGGATTCCCCAAGGATCATGAACAAAATTCGGGAGCGAGGAAACCCGATGGCTTTCAGGACGGCAATCTCGGTGACGCGTTCTCGCATCGACATCGCCATGGAGTTCGCTGTTACCAGGCACAGCGAGAACACAACTGCCAAACCGATGTTGCGAATCAACACTTGCACATTGCCGAGCATATCCACAAACATCTGCGCAAACGCGGCTTCCGTCTGCGTTCTGGTCGGGGTGTCTGAGCTGCCGAATCGATCATCAATGGCTTTTACAACGGCTGGAATGCCGTCTCCGCTTTTCGTGCGCGCGAAAACAGTTCCGGCGTTGCCTGTGACCGGGCTGTTCTTTTGCTTAAGTCCTTCGTCCAGATATTCCCAGTTGAACCAGAGTGATCCGGAATTCTTCGGTGCATCAAAGATCCCGCAAAGTTCCAGATCGAGGTCGAACGGATAAATCGTTCCCCTGAGGCGAATCTGCTGACCAACCTTCCAGCCTCGTTCGTCCGCAATACGTCGATCAATCACACAGCCACGACGATTGTCCTGCCAGTTCTTGAGCTCTTCGGGGGAAATGGAATACTCGGGCCACACCTTGAAAGCAGATTTCGGATCCGTCGCAAACTGAGCAAACGGCATCGGCTCATCCTGATAAGCCCCGCCAAACCATGCGAGCGGAACGGCCGCGTCCACACCGTCTGTATTGGCCACATCATCCACGGCAGAAATCGGCACCTGCCCGGTAAACCCCTGGATATTCATGACCACAATGCGGTTGGTTTGTTCCGCATCGTTCCGCCACGTTTCCTGCGAAGCCATAAAACCATACAGCACCGTCATTAGCGCGAGACTGAAACCGACGGACAGAATCGTCAGCAGGCTGCGTACTTTGTTGCGGCGAATATTTCTCCAGATGTAGACGAGGATTTTCATCGTGATCCTTCCTTACCAGACGGTGGTGTAGGAGCAGAAACAAGCACACCTTTTTCCAGATGAACCGTCCGCTTGGCTCGATGAGCCGCATTCGGGTCGTGAGTCACCATGACAATCGTTTTCTGAAACTCAACATTCAGTCGATGCATCAGATCCAGAATCTCAGCGGCAGACTTCGCGTCGAGGTCACCGGTCGGTTCGTCAGCCACGATCAAAGTCGGATCCGTCACAATGGCTCGCGCTATGGAAACTCGCTGTTCCTGACCACCGGACAACTGCCGCGGATAGTGATCAATGCGATCGCTGAGTCCCACGACTTCCAAAGCCGCCTTCACATGGTCATCTCGCTCACGACGTGACAGCGAGGTCAGCGTCAGTGGCAATTCGACGTTCTCATACGCCGTGAGTACCGGGATCAGATTGTAGAGCTGAAAAATGAAGCCGATGTGTCGAGAGCGCCATTTCGCGAGCTGGCCCTCGGAGGATGCGCCAAGATCCTGATCACAGACGATGACTTTGCCGGAGGTTGGTCGATCGAGTCCGGCGATCAGATTGAGCAACGTGGTCTTGCCGGACCCCGATGGTCCCATCAGAGCAAGGTAATCGCCAGCCCAAAGATTCAGATTGATACCGCTGAGAACTGGCACCACCATCTGTTCGCGGCGGAATTCCTTGCAAACATCGCTGACTACGACGACAGGTTTATCGTTTTGAGATGCGTCGGACACGCAGGGATCCTTGTGACTTTAGGTTTTCGGTTTGAGATTTTCAGTCGCAGGCGACGAGGGCTGAAACGCAACCGCCTCTGGCTTGCCGTTAAACAATCTTATTGTGCCGACCTGACCAACACGTCATCCCGCAGCTCCTTTGCTGGTTTGACGATGACTTTTTCTCCGCCGGTCAGACCGCTGGTAATTTCTGTTCGACCGTCTCGTGATTCCGCAGTGGTCACGGTCGTTTTCTTTGTTCGATCTTTGTCGGTCAAAATCCAGACAAACGATTCTGTTTCCGTCACGACAACAGCATCCGCAGGACAGAAGACTCGACTTTTATCTTCCTCTTTGACATCAGCAGACTGACTTGGCAGAAAATAAACCGTGCTGCTCATTTCCGGAAACAGGCGTTTGTCAGCGTCCAGAATTTCGACACGCACCTTCACGGTCGCTCGTGCACGATCGCCCATAGGAATGATCTTGCGAACCTGACCTTTGTAGCGTTTGTCCGGCACGGCATCGACCGCAACTTCCGCCTGCTGTCCCTCCGTGACTCGACTGATGTAATCTTCTTTCACATCGCAATCGACCTCCAGATGTTCAAGGTCAGCGATCGTCACCACCGAGCCGCGGCCGGATGCTTCACCCATTCCTCCGGGCATGATGGATTCGCCCAGCTCCGCATCTTTGGAGATCACGGTCCCCTCAAACGGAGCACGCACAAACATGTTTTCTCGCAGTTGTTCGGCCTCCTGAACTCGTGCTTCAGCCAACCCCAGCGCGGCTTCCATGGAAACTTTGCGAGCCACAGCGGCTTCGTAATCAAACCGAGCTTTGTCGTAATCCGCCGGTGTCGAACTCTTTGCGGCAAAGGCTTTCTCTGAACGTTCAAGATCTCGCTTGGCCCGCTGGATTGCCACATCCTGTTCCACCAGCTCACTCTTCGCGCGAGCGGCAGTGGCTTTGACGGCAACCAGCGACGCATCAAGATCGGCGTGTTCCAGTATCGCGAGCACATCGTTGGCTTTGACGACGGTGCCTTCTTCGACGTTAACAGCCTGGATGCGGCCTGTGGCTCGCGCACCGATGCGTGCCTGTTGGCGAGATTCCAGATATCCGGTCGCGACAACCAGCGCATCCGCCGAGCGACCTTTTTCGACACTGACCACGGCAACTCGAACTTCCGGCCGAGGACGAAGAGTTTCCGTCAGCTTGCCAGTATCCGCGAGCATGCCCTGTTTCTGCGCCCAGAAAACGGCTCCAACGGTGAGAGCCACAAGCACACCGAGATAAAAGACGAACCGCAGAAACCGACCAAAGAATGATCGACGAACCGGCTGAACATCGCGTTGGATGCGAAGCCGGGACAGATTATCACGCGGCGGATCTACCGTTCCCACTGGCATAAATCACGAAGCTGAAAGCATTCGAGGCCATCGCCTCAAGGTGACCGGTCCGAGACGCCAACGCCTCTGACATTGTTTCGGTGTCCCCGGATTGTAGTCAAAATAACCCCCGACAATCGAAATTCATCGCTGAAAATCGCTCAGAACGTGTTCCTTAACAATTCCGCGGGCTACGGATCTAATCATTTACCCCCGATTCACAGAGGTGGCAGTGCGTCTACGAACGCTCGCCGTTAAACAGAAATACAGAAATAGGGATGAATCGACAATTCAAGCGTCTGCCTCCAACGCAAGCTGCAAACAGGTCCGCCTGCTTGGTGGCTGGCATATTCTGGTGGCTGGCATATTCTCACGGCGGCGGTAATCTTTAGGTCCTGCCCGCAGTTCTGCATTCCTCCGCGATAGGCCTTCCCTGGGAGTTGATTCATGTCGATGTTGAGATACTTCATCGTGACCGGTTTCGCAATGGGGCTTCTATTTTCTAATCATAATTTGCTGGCGGCCGATGACGATTTCAAGCCCTTGTTCATTGGCGAGGATCTCAGTGACTGGGTGCTGACGAATACTCCAGCAGAAACGTGGAGCTTCGAAGAAGGATTGCTCAAGTGTACCGGCAAACCGATTGGTGAGATTCGCACCGAGAAGATGTACCAGAACTTCATCATGGAAGTTGAATGGCGCCATATGGTTCCAGGTGGCAATGCGGGCATCTTCGTCTGGGCTGATGACATTACTGCTCGCGGCGTCCCGTTTCATCGAGGCGTGGAAGTGCAGGTTCTGGATCATGCTTATGGTCAAAGTCAGGGCCATACGACACACGGTGACATCTTCCCGATTCATGGTGCAACGATGACACCGATCAATGGTCGAGGCGGCAGTCGTGCGTTTCCGACCGAGGAGCGATCCAAGCCATCGCCGGAGTGGAATCATTATCGCATCGAATGCAACGATGGAGCCATCAGCCTGTCCGTCAACGGAAAGCTGGTGACTCAGGGCAAAGACGCGAGTCCTCGAAAAGGCTACATCTGCATCGAATCAGAAGGTGGCGTTGTGCATTATCGCAACATGAAGATTCGCGAACTTCCCGAGACGCCCGTGAAGCCGGAACAGATGGCAATTGCCAATCGCGGCTACCGCAGTCTCTACAACGGATTAGATCTTGATGGCTGGAAGTTGGACAAGGAAGGCGAGGATAACTGGCATTCGCAAGACTGGATTCTGGCCTATGACGGGAAAGCAGACACCGTATTGGGAAAGATGCTGAAGTCAAAAGAGCGATTCAAAGACTATGGTTTTTTGTTTGACATCAAGCCCGGTGCAGGCTTCGACGGTCTTGGACTTTCTGGCGGCGTAATACCGACACAGCATACAAAAATAGGTGAATGGTCGAGACTGGAAGGCGTCATTGAAAACGGAAAGATGTCCCTCAGCGTGAACGGAGAACAGGTAACATCGGACAACCCGGTTCCTGATTCGGGCCCGTTCGACCTCGATCTCGTCGGCCCGGCAGAGTTCGCCAACATCTATGTGCGGGAAATCAAGAAGTGACATTTTTGCCATCTTGTTTCGCGGGAAGGCCCTTTCGGTCGAAACACAATATAGCCATCTCGTGCGGCTTCGAGATCAGCCTTCTGCCTTGCATATTTTGACGCCAACGCCGGCTTTAACCGCCACAACTAGGAAACCGCAAGGACTCTGATAAACTCCGCGAAGACAAGAGCGGTGAGCTGGCGATTGGCGTCGGTCCGTTTGGGTCGCGGCAGACTTTGCAGTGAGTTGACGGACGAATGGCGGACTTGAGTGTCAGTCTTAATCGGCTGACTTTGAAAAATCCAATTTTGGTTGCTTCCGGTACGTTTGGTTATGCGAAAGAAATGACCGCGTTCGTGGACTTCGCTCACCTGGGCGGGATCATCCCGAAAACGGTGACTCCGCAACCTCGCCCCGGAAATCCTCCTCCACGAACAGTGGAGACAGCCAGCGGTATGCTGAATTCCATCGGTCTCGACAACGATGGTTTTGATCAGTTTGTGGCGGAGAAACTACCGTATCTGACAGGCCTTGGGACTTCGATCGTCGTCAACATTGCGGGGAAGACCAACGATGATTTCCGCCGGATGGCAACTCGCCTGAACGAAGTCTCCGGGGTCTCAGCTATTGAGCTGAATATCTCATGCCCCAACGTTTCCGGCGGTGTGGATTTTGGAACGGACCCATCGCTGGCGGCCGAAGTTGTTGCAGCAGTGAGAGAGTCCTGCAGCATTCCGGTTATCGCCAAGTTGACTCCGAATGTCACAAGCGTTGTGCCGATCGCCAAAGCCGTCGCCGATGCCGGTGCAGATGCGGTTTCACTGATCAATACATTCCAGGGGATGGCGGTCGACTGGAAACGCCGCCGCCCTGTGCTGGGAAATGTTCTGGGCGGTCTAAGCGGGCCGGCAATTAAGCCGCTGGCATTGAGAATTGTCTGGCAGGTATCACAGCAGGTAAAAATCCCGATCATCGGTATCGGCGGCATTCAATCGATCGACGACGTGATGGAATTTTTACTCGTCGGCGCGACGGCCGTGCAGATTGGGACAGCCAATTTTTACAATCCCGGGCTTGCCAATCAGATCATTCGCGAACTTCCGGAAGCGTTGGCGACTCTCAAAGCCGAAAGTGTCAAAGACATTGTCGGGACGTTGCAGATTCCGAAACGCGATTGATTTCACTGCGGGCAACATTCGATGACCAATTATCCCGCGTCCACTTCTACTCCAATCTCTGACGTGAATAAACCATGAAAGTTCTCTCCGGCATTCAGCCTACCGGGCGATTCCACTGGGGCAATTATTTCGGCGCGATTCGCCAATATATTGCTCTGCAGGGACAGGAGCAGTCGTTTTACTTTATCGCCGACCTGCATGCTCTCACGACCGTTCGTGAACCAGCTGTTCTCCGGCAGAACATCAAAGATGCAGCTCTGGATCTGCTGGCGCTGGGACTTGATCCGGCGAAGGCTACGCTGTTTCGTCAATCGGATGTGCCGGAAGTCACAGAACTCACGTGGTTGCTGATGACGATTACTCAGATGCATCTGCTGGATAAGTGCCACGCCTTCAAAGACAAGAAGGCCAAAGGGATCGCGGCGGATGCGGGACTGTTTGCGTACCCGGTCCTGATGGCGGCCGACATTCTGATCTACGACAGCACCACAGTACCGGTCGGAGCTGATCAGATTCAGCATGTCGAAGTCACTCGCGACCTGGCTCAGCGTTTCAATGCCACTTACGGCGAAACGTTGCATCTGCCGGAAGCGTATGTTCTGGATGATTCTGCCAAGGTCCCAGGGACTGATCGTGAGAAGATGTCGAAGAGCTACAACAATACGATCCCGATCTTCGAAACTCCTAAGAAGCTGCGCAAGATCATTATGTCGATCCAGACGGATTCGACACCGATGGAAGCCGCCAAGGTCCCCGAGACTTGCGCGGTGTACCAGCTTTTCAAGCTGTTCGGATCCCCCGAACAACAATCCGCGCTGGCCGATCGATATCGAGCCGGCGGTATGGGCTACGGGGAAGCAAAAGAAACGCTGTATCTGGCCGCGATGACTCATTTCGGAGAAGCCTTCGAACGCAGAACTCGCTTTGAATCCGACCCCGACCAGGTAGAAGACATTCTTCGCGAAGGTGCTCACCGAGCCCGAGCAAAAGCCCGCGAAGTTGTGGAACGCGTGCGATCAGCCTGCGGCCTGACAGCAAAACCAGTGTGATTTTCAGATTCGATCAACAGCCGTAATCTGATGTCCCCGCAGGGGTGGTGATGCGCCGGCGTGTCGGACCCGACGTAGCGAAGTGAACTCCGGTTCGCAACAGAGATCGCGATCACCGACGCACACTGACGAAGATGCAAACTCGGTGGCCAGATCAGGTGGAGAGTTACGAGAGCATTCGTTGAAGAGCCCGCACCCAGCTTTCAAGATGCGAGCACAGGTTGAAAACGATCACTGTTTTGCAGGGCATTACCACTAATCAACACCACGACCATGAAAAGGTCTCGATAATTAAACGAATTCAGGAGACACTACACTAGTGCTCTGTCAAGGCTCAATTTTCGGGTACGACGGACTTCCAGTCCGTCGACAAAGGTCACCGCCGACGGACTGGAAGTCCGTCGTACAAATACAATTCAACCCCAACTTTAAAGGTTGACAGAGCACTAGCTCCCGACCTTTCAACGCAGAGCACCCTTCGACTTGGTGATCCTGAGGCTCAACATAACATCGCTGCGAAAACCAAGGTCCTGGGTTCCCTGGCCGGCGTTGATGTTGAGAACTGCGGTGCGGATGCCGGAGTCGCGGCTCAGGAGTCGCAGGGTTCGTGTTTCGCGTGGTGCGCCAGAGAGCGGCCCGGAGGGTTCGATTTCGAGTCGCAGCCAGCGATCGCGTGCGGTGTCGTTTTCCGAGGTCAAGAGCTGTTCTGACTCAACGACCAGCGGGGCTGTGATTCCAGCAGCATTGTCGATCACGATCGTGAACTCAGACCATTCCCCTTGCCGGAGGTCGCGCTGACCTGCTGTGGCCGTGGCCTTCACGCGAGCTTCTGGTGAGATCGCAACCTGGATCAGTACCGGAGCTGGCTGTTGAACGGTTCTGGCCTGCTCCGATGGTCTGGCACTCACATCGAGTGTGGATTCCTTCAGGAGGGGAGCGGTCAGCGGCGGCGGCCAAATGATCGTAGCGGAGATCACCCCGACGGCGGTGATCATGACCGCAACGGCCAGTACAGCGTTACGGCGCGGATTCATCGAGCATCTTCCGAAAGGTCTGGCGAGCATGTTCATAGTCGGTCTCGGCCTGTTCTTTCTCTGCAGCGGCGTAGGTCCGTTTTTTCTCTTTCCAGCATTGCTCCAGCGCAGCGAGACACCAGACTACGCTCGATTTCACGCAAACCGGTTTGTCATCGACCTTGATCCAGATCGGATTGGTGTGGGCCGAGGGAAAAATCCGTGCAGCCACCCATGAGCTGCGAGTGAACTTCGGATCGGCGAATTTGAGAGTTCGCTGCTCGCCGTCGGCGCGAAGTTTCTGCACGGCGATGGGCAATCCGTTGGCGATGAGTTCCACTTCAATTTCGGGTGACTCTGGAAGTCGCGCCGCGGCTTCCACCACGAAGGAACCGTCAGGTTGTCGGGCAAAATTCAGTAGATGACTCGTGCCATTGCTGACGTAGCTCTCGCCGCGTCGCAGGGCTTCGGCCCAGTCGTTGTAGTCGAGCTTTCCGTCGAGCTTCACATAGACGCGGCCGATGCCGACACGCTCGCCCGTCATGCACGGGAAGTCTGTCTCGCCGCTGGCGACGACCGGGATGCCGCAGTTCAGCACGTGGTACCAAATATTCCATTCAAGCTCGCGCGGCGTGTTCATCGTCGCGATGAAGTCGAGTGCCGGAACAGGCTTGCCATCAACACCGGGAACCTGATGCGTCACCTGCATGATAAACTCGTTCGCGCCGATGCCGTCAAAGGCCGGGATCGCGAAACTCGGCAGCTTGTGCGCACCATCATCACCGGGGACTCGCCCGACCGATCGTTCCAGTCCTGCACCGCTGTGAGCCGTGCCAGTCACCGCACCCTGCTTCTTCGCCCATCGCAGTGTGTTGAGACCCAGCGTGGGCCAGTGCGTTTTGGAATTGCCGCCTTCCGGAATCTGTTCGCTCAGCTTGAGCAAGTTAAGATGCCCCGACTGATGCGAACCGAAACCGCTGACTTCAATGTCGTAGCGCAACAGATAGGGATAGCGGCTGACATCATCGGGTTGCCCGCGAAAGAATTGCTTCTGGTAGTCGAAGCACGGTCCCCACGTCAGGCAGCAGCCGACTTTTACATCTTCGCCCATGATGTGCCGCAGCATGTCGGGCGGATGGACGCCCTGCGTCGGATTCTCGTAGTGCAGGCAACCCGCGGCGTGAATATGGTGATCGCCGCTCCAGTAGCCGAGCTTCGCCGTGTCGATCCAGCGCCGCACGCGATAATCAACGGTGAGTGGTTCCTCGCCGACTGTGATCAATTTCGTCTCCGGCACACTCTCCGGTCCGTGAGAGCAGACGACCTGATAGGCACCGGGAGGCAGACGAATGACTTCACCGGACTCGCGATAAATCTGCGTCTGGAAGAAGAAGTCCGGAGCCTGTCGTTTCGGCTGCGCGGGATACACGCGGCCCTGAGCATCTCGAATCTCAAAGCAGCCCATGCACGGCGAACCATCGGCATCGACGACCTGAAACGTCACCTTCGTCGATGGCAGCGTGTGAACGGTGATGTCAGCGCCGCCCCAGGTTCCGTTTTCTCCAGCCGCGTACTCGAGACTGATCCACTCGATGCGAAACTTTCCCTCGCCCTGAAGCGGATCGATGCGCACGCCGCGCAGGTCGCCTTCGACCGGAAACTCAATGGCGTATTCCTGATCTCGGCCCGCGTTAAGCTGGAAGTTCATTTGCCGCTGGCCATCCGGCTGTGGCAACTGCTCGGTCCACCAGTACACCTGGCCGATGTCTGATGAATCGGTCTGTCCCCAGAATCGCAGTACCATTTTGCCGCCGCGCGCCTGCACGGGGGCGGAGAAGTAAGGGTCGCCGCCGGTCGCCTGAAGGAGCAGAGCTTTGTCGCGAACTTCGAGCTTCAGATCATTGAGCTGTCCCCAACCATCGGCGTCCTTGTCGAACTTCCACTGCCGAATCGTCTGAGATCCCTTCGCTCCGGCGACTCCCGCGTTGAATTCCAAACGGGCAGTTCGCTCGCCGGTACGCGTGGAGGAAATCTGCACGAGCCGGTACTCCAGTTCCAGGCCGCTCAACGTCGCATCGAGCGGGCGACCGTCGTAAGCATTCAGCGAAAGCCAACGGTTCGGCACATCTTCGAGCGGCCCATGCGGGATCGGCCGCGCTTGCGGGCTGTCGACGCGCAGACGAGATTGGACTCCGGCCCGATTCAGGACTTTGACCAACACCGTTCGCCAGCCGTTTTCCTCGACCTCCACCGCCCGACCGGCGACAGCCCTGGTCGTTCCGTCCTGAGCAATCTCCACGGCGGCAATGCACAAAGGGTCGAGGAGCCGCTGCACGGTCGCAGTTATGTGGGCGTCATCGGGTGTGTCATTCAGAAGCGAGAGAGCGTCCTTTGTCTCCTTTGAAAGCGGAGCACCGTTCGTGTCGAGCGCTTCGACCAAACGCCGGGTCAGGAGCAGCAGCGGCTGGGCATCGACACGGTCGACCTGTGGCAAAGCGGGCGGTGCCGTCCATCCGATCGCACCCATGTGATAGCGATCGTGCAATGGTGATTTGATGGCATAGAACACGGTCACCAGTTTTCCATCGGGACGCTGCGCCGTGCTGGGATAACCCATGTCACCGGGACCCGTGGTGTAGAGTTTGTGCGTTGTGCCCCAGGTCTGGCCGTCATTCTCACTCAGCCGGGCTTCGATGCTGCCGTCGTGGCGATTGCCGTAGGTCAGCAGGAGTCGCTGATCTTTTAACCTCAGAAGATGCGGCGGGTGTTTGTGGTAGCCTGCGATGAGGCCTTCATCGGTCCACGTCCGGCCATCGTCTTTGGAGCGAAACTGGCGCAGCTCCTGACCGAGTTCCGGAGCGGGGCGGTTCGAGGTGCGGGCGACGCAGAGCCAGTCTCTGCCCGCGAGAGGCATCAATACACTCTCGTTGATCCCATCGGCGACTTTCACCGGCTCGCCCCACGAGCGGCCATCGTCGCGGCTGGTCATCATCCAGGTGGCATCAACGTTGGCATGCTGTTCATCGACCGAATAAACGAGTGTTCGCAAGGTGCCGTCGCTTCCTCGCACGATGCTGCCGAATGGATACGGCTTCAATTCCCCGGGCAATCGTGTTGGAAAATTCCCCTCGGCACGCCACGTTTTTCCAAAGTCGGCGGAGCGAAACACGCGCACGTCATTAGGCTGTCGCTTGCCACGAGCATTGGCCGCATCGTCCATGCCACTGACAACAACCAGCAATTCCTGTTTTTCAGAGAACCCCGAGGCCCAATGGCAATAATTTGCATCCATTGCAGGTCGGGGCGCCGCAGTCCCGTGTTTGCTCCACGACCTTCCGCCATCGTCGCTCGCCCAGCAATCGACATCGGCTGGCAGAGTCGTGTGGCTCGGCGAGTTGTAACCGAATGCCAGCAGCATCCCGTCCGATGCGATCTGAAGCTGAGGCCAAAGTCCTGCGTCCTTTGCAACAACCGTGGTGAAGTCAGGCTTCAGCGGAGTGGCCTCCGCTTCCGGTGACGATGGCTGTTCTGCACCAAACAAGACTCCGACCGGGGCTAATAGCCAAGCTGTCACCAAACTCAGTCTCAACCATCGAACAGGGCTTGTGCGGGCGAGTGTGCTGCGGAATGTCATACCAAAATTTCCTTTACAACATTTCCATGCACATCGGTCAGCCGATGGTCGCGGCCGCCGTAGCGGAAGGTCAGACGTTCATGGTCAAGGCCCATTTGGTGCAGGATCGTGGCGTGCAGATCATGCACGGTCACGGGATTGGAAATCGCATTGGTTCCGAACTCGTCGGTTTCGCCGTAGGTGATGCCGCCTTTGAAGCCGCCCCCTGCCATGAAGATAGTGTAGCCGCTCACATGATGGTCACGACCGGTCGTGTCGTTAATGGCTCCGACGGCAGGAGTGCGACCCATTTCGCCGGCCCATAGCACGATGGTCTCATCCAGCAGGCCACGTTGGTGAAGGTCTGCGATGAGAGCCGCGACGGACTGCTCCGTGACGCGGGCGTTCTTTTCATGGTTGAGTTTGAGATGCGTGTGCTGGTCCCATGGCGAGTTGTTGCCATCGAAGCTGGGACAGGTGATCTCGACGAATCGCACGCCCGCTTCGACCAGTCGCCGGGCGCGAAGAGCCTGAGTGGCATAGAACCGCTGATGTTCGTCTGTGGAATCGACTCCATACAGCTTCTGAATATGCTCCGGCTCGTGGCTGATGTCGGCAAGTTCGGGGACGCTGCTCTGCATGCGGAACGCCGTTTCATAGTTGGCGATGGCGGCTTCGATCGCTTGCGAGTTCGAAGTCTGCAATCCAAAGGCTGCATCGGATTCCGCCAGCAACGCCAGCTTCTGACGCTGTAACACGGGGAGGTCCTGAGGAACGATGTTGTCGACTGCAGTTCCTTTGGCCCGCATCGTTGTCGCCTGATGACTGGCGGGCAGAAATGAACTGCCAAAGTTTTCGAGGCCTCCGTTGGGCACCCAGTCGTTATTCAACAGAACATAGGCCGGAAGATTCTCGTTCTCGGTCCCCAGACCGTAAGAAACCCAAGCCCCGAGACTGGGCGCTTGTCCCGTGACGCGGCCGGTATGCAGCAGCAGATTGGACTGCCCATGCAGCGGCAACTCCCCTACCATCGATCGGACCACACACAGCTGATCGGCGACGTTGGCCAGATGCGGAAACAAGTCACTGACCCACAGCCCACTCTCGCCCCGCTGCTTGAACTCCCACGGACAACCCAGCCAAACGCGACCGGCCCCGTTATCGGATTTCTTATTGATCCAGTTGGACCCGATCGGCTGTCCCTGATGCTTCTTAAGCATCGGCTTATAGTCAAACGTATCGACGTGACTCGGCCCGCCGTCCATGAAGCAGAAGATGATGTTCTTCGCCTTTGCAACATGCGGCGTGACAGCGAGGGAGGAGCGTGACAACAGGCCCTGCAACGCCAACCAGCCGAAGCCAGCAGAGGCCTGTTGCAGAAATCCGCGCCGTGTGGCTGAGGGGGTGATGCGACCTGAGCATCGAGCGAATGGGTGAATCATTGTGTTGTGCCGTGTGTGGGACCGGTTAGCGGAAGTAGATGAATTCCTGGGAGTTGAAGAACGTATGGGCCATCTGCGCCCAGGCGGTCTCATCATTCAGGACATCCGACGAGGTAGCCACCTGTTGCAGCAATTCCATCCAGCGACCGCGTTCCGCTTTGTGCGGTGTGCGTCCGAAAGCGGTGACGAACATGCTGTCGATGCGTTCCTCGGGATTAGAGTGCGGATACTTGACGAGTGCGGTCGCCCACTGCCGAGCTAACTGACTGACGAGCGGATCGTTCAACAACGTGAGGGCCTGCGTCGGCACGCTGGTGACACTGCGTTTGCCGCTGGGCAGCCGCAGGTCTGGCAGGTCGAAGGTCATCAGGAATTTGGGTGGCGCCATGATCGACATCGTCAGATACAACGATCGTCGTCCATTTCCGTCAAGTGGCCCTGAGAAGAGTCGCTTGGCTGCGTCCTCGACCGGTCGGGACGGGTTGATGGGGCGACCATAGAGCTGGGGGTCAAGCCGTCCCGAGACCGCCAGCAAGGCATCGCGAATCTCCTCGGCCTCCAGCCGTCGTGTCGGATAGTGATGCCGCAATCGGTTGTCCGGGTCGACTTGCCGAGCCGCTTCGCTGACGATCCCGGACTGTTGGAACGTTTCCGTGAGCACCAATTCTCGTACGAGTTGTTTCGTGGACCAACCTTGTTTCATGAAGTCGCGGGCCAGCCAGTCCAGCAACTCGGGATGCGATGGCTTATCGCCCAATCGACCGAAGTCATCCGGCGTGGTGACCAGTCCCGTCCCAAAGACCCACTGCCAGACGCGGTTGACATACACCCGCGAAGTGAGGGGATGCTCGGGTTGAAGTAACGATTCAGCGAGTTCCAGTCGTCCGCTGCCGGGGCTTTGCGCCACGGTATTTCTCCCGGCGAACATCTGCAACGAATCGGGCATTACGAGATCACCCAGCGCGTCGTAGTTCCCGCGAATGTTGAGGTACAGTCCAGACTTCGCCAGCTCGCGTTCATCCATGCTGTTGACCGAGCGTGGGAAGGCGATTCCCTGCTCGACGCGGCGATACTCCGCCAGCAGCGCGGCGAGCGAACTCTCGGGAGCCGCTTGATTGGGCAACAGTTTCTGCTCGATCAGCCAGTTCATGATCTGCCGGTCGCCGGGCCGTACATGACCTTCGCACCACCGCCGAACAGCCCCCGACAACCACACTGTCACTCGTGACAGGGCTTCGTCACGAGACTGCGGAGCAGGACCTGCATAGAGCGATTCAAACGCATCGAGTGTCGCCTGCGGTGCACCGCCCGCGTCGTGCGTCACGATCCCGGTCACGCTGAGCCAGCTTCGCTTGTCGTAACCATGATCGGTGTTGGGAAGACCGGGAACGATGCCGACGCGGGCCGGAAAATTCGGATTGAGCGACGACGTGACGAAGTCGAGCGTGACTTTCGTCACGCCCCCCTTCATCGCCGTGTCGCCAAATGCGCGCCACGTTGGTTCGGTCTGATTGACGATCCCCACCCCTTCGTGCAGGAGCGAGTTCTCATCCATCTGCAGCCAGCCGCCAAATTCGCCGCCCGCCAGGTTGAGGCTCACAAACTGACCGGGCACAAGATGTTCGGGGGGCATCCGCAAAGCACCGGGCAATTTGGACGACAGAGCGTGCGTGTGGTAGCCGCGCGGCAGGAGTCGCGATACGACCTGATCACCCTCCAACGCTATCAGCGGCGTCGCGTCCGCAGCCCAGCCGTGCGCAAACCCGTCGCCATCGGTGACCCAACCGGCGGGCACCCCCGGTTGCGAGAAATCTGCCAGCGACTGAAAGGCCGCATTGGCCGTCACTCGAGCCGTTCGCATGGCGGTCCACTCGGCAGCGAGTGCCGTCCAGGTCGCCTCGACATTTCCATCCGCTTTGAGCAACCCGGAGAGTGGATAGGCAACGTCATCGACCGTCGGCTGCGGTGCATTGGGGACTTCGAGCGGAGTCCGCCACATCGCGACAGTGAGTTCGACCGCCGCCCACTGTTTGGCCATGTCCTCACGAATCAGGCCGCGCAGTTCTTTCAACCGTGCAATCGCCGCGTCATTCTTTCCCGGCGCATCGGCTGGTCGGCTGACCCAGCGAGGCGTCATAAACATTGCCCCAATCGCGTAGAAATCGCGTTGCGAAACCGCCTCTAATTTATGGTTGTGGCATTTAGCACAGGCCACCGTCGTTGCCAGAAAGACCTTTGAGAAGGCATCGATCTTGTTGCTGACCATCTCCTGATGGACGCCGTTGTAAGCCAGGCTCGTCCCGTGACGGTGTTCACCCATGTGATAAAACATGGGGCCGATGATGCTTTCATTCGTCCTTAGTTCGGTGTTCAAGCGGGGTGGGTTCACGAGATCGCCTGCGATCTGCTCGCGTAAAAACGTGTCGAAACCGATATCCCCATTGAACGCCCGAATGAGGTAGTCGCGATACTCGAACGCGCCCTTCGCGGGCACGTCCCACTCGTAGCCGTAGGTATCTGTGTACCGCGCGGCGTCCATCCAATGCCGAGCAAAGCGTTCCCCGAAGTGTGGCGAGTCGAGCAGTTCATCCACGAGTGCTTGATACGCACTGGCCTCCTCGTTTTCAAACTGCCGAAGATACCTGTCACGCAACTCGGGCGCGGGCGGCAGTCCCGTCAACACGAACGAGAGACGCCGCAACAGCACTTCAGGATCGGCAGCTGGAGCTGGCTGCAAGTTCGCCACCGTTAAGCCGTCGCGAATGAATCGATCAACGGAATGTCGCGACCAACGCTTGTCGGTCATCACCGGCGGCTGAGGGTTCGCGAGCGGCTTCAGACTCCACCAGTCGAGACGTTTCTGAAACTCGGCTGCCCAGTCATCGGTCTCCGGCTGAGTGGCCACCCCCGCATTCAGACGGGGGTCAATCGCCCCTTGCCGAACCCACTCGAACAGTAGCGCGATCTCATCAGCGGGCAGTGACTTCTCCGGAGGCATTTGCAAATCTTTGTCGGTGTACTGCACCGCCTTGATCAACAAGCTGGTCTCTGGCTTGCCCGGCGCGAGAGCCGTCCCCGACTCGCCCCCTTGCTCCCAACCGTGCCGCGAGTCGAGCCGCAGCCCTCCTTCCTGAGCCTCCGCTCCATGACATTGCACGCACCGCGCAAGAAGCAGCGGGCGAATCTTCAATTCAAAGAACGCCAGCTTCTCGGCGGTCGCCACTTGGGAATCCGCCGGCGCAACGTACACGTACTCCTGTTCCGCCATTGCCCCTTTCGTGAACGCAAAGCTGATCGGCGTCTTGACCTCCGGCCCAGCGATTTCTCGAAGCGGCGGACCGACTTGCGGCACTTGCGTGTTCCAGATTGTGACTGCGCCATGCAAATTCGCCGCATAGAGCAGACCATCCGGTCCCAGCCCCAGACCAACTGGTGTGTTCAGTCCTCCCGCCGCGCCCGCCCACTCGACGGTCTCAGTGCCATCCGAACGCAGGATACGATTCCCCGACGTGCTCCAAAACGCATGGCCTTTGTCGTCAAACACCAGACCCCACGGTGACTGCCCGGCATGCTGCGCCCAGACTTCGCTCATCGAGCCATCGAGCTGCTCTGAACCTCGCCGTACCGCCTGAGCCACAAAGTCCGTGATGAACAACCGCCCGTCGTTCATGGCGACCTGTGTCATGCCGCCCGGTGAAGCCAACGCGATATCCGCCTGCCACTCACCAGCGGGATAGGAATATCGTTTCACTTTGCCGTCGCCCTGACTGGCCACCAGCAAATCCTGGCCCTGCCATGTCATCCCGGTCGCGCGAAACAGGCGTCCTCCGTAACCCTCCGGGATGTCGATAAGCGTCTCCATGCGCCCCGCCCCGCGTGGATCAAACCGCAACACCGTCCCCGTGCCTCCCGGCAATCCGGTGGAAATCAATAGCCGTTCGTCCGCATCCAGCAGTAACACGTTCGCTGGCGGAAGCCCACTGAGCAACGTGCCTCGATGTTTTCCGCTCGCGAGATCGTACCGCTCAACGCGCCCCTGCTCGTGCATCAGCACCAGCACTTCCGGTGACTCACCTGCGGCGCGCCCGCCAAGCACAATCAGAAGGGTGCAAAGAGTTGCCAGTCGTTTCAACGGCTCGAACATGTGGCGCATGACGCATGGAGTTCCTTGAGTCTACGATCAACTTTCTTCAGAAACCATTGTGATCTTTCCAGAGCCGCCCAGCTATGACGATCCTGACCGAATATAGTAATATCCTATCATCCAGTTTCAGTTGAAGCACACAGAGCCAGCTTACCTATGCCAAAGCCTGACATTCCCGCTGAATTCCTGTCTCGAGTGGGAGATTTTCGACAGATTCTGGATGCGCTGCAGCGACTTCCCGGAGCGCTGTTTGCAATCAAGAACCTGGAATCCCGCTACATCTACATGA
>CAMAXD010000046.1 GCA_945861975.1 Candidatus Kuenenia stuttgartensis
CCTTCCGGCATCAGAGACTTGCCCGTGCTGCGAATCTGTTCAATCTCGGATCGCAATACGGTCTCGCGTTTTCCCTCGGCGGCCAGCAATGTCAGATTCGAAGCCGCCTCTTCGGCAATCAGGCCGGTCAGACTCCGACCATCATTCAGGACCGCCACATAGGACTGATATCGAGGATCAATCGCCTGATTCGGATCGAGCATCGCGATCAACAAAGCCTGCACAGGTTTGCCACTGTAGGCAGCGATTTCTGGTCCCACACTGTGTCCAGTTTCCTGCAGCCGATGACAATTAGAACAGTGCTTCTGAAAGACCTTTCGTCCCAGATTGGGATCTCCCTTCTCGTTGATCGCGACGGTATAACGATCAATCGCCGCCTGACGACCGGCCGAAGTTCGACGCTTGAAACTTGCCGCGGCCGCATTGCGAATACTCGCATCCTGATGATCCAGCAAAGCTTGTTGCTGAGCCAAATCCAGTTCGGCCGCCGAGACTGTTCCTTCGGCAATCGCTGATAAAAGCCTCTGAGTCCAACTTACTCGTGACAACATCATCGCAATCGCTTCTTTACGAACTCGAGGCTCATGCGTCGCCCAATGAGACAGCAGGACGTCGGCGATGTTTTCGCTGCCATCTTTGCTTAGCGCGGCAATGACGGCGGATTGCATTGTTGGTCCACTACGAGGATTCAGAAGCTCGACCAATTGCTCAGTCTTCGGCGTGTTGAAGATCTTTCCCTGAGCCAGCAATCCGACGGCTGCCACGCGGACGTTCTCGTCCATTTCCGCGTTCTCTGTCACGGCCACTGCTGCATTCAGGGCTGGAATCCAGCGATCCACTATCACAGCGGAGGTAGGCTTCAGCAATTGTTTCGGGCGACGTCGATACGCATCCACAAAACTTGACAAACGCCCAAACGAGATTGCAGCAGAGTCCGTCGTGGAAGTCGATTCGGCGACACGACAAAGATCCGCGAAGAGAACAATCAATAACTTTTCATCCGCCAGAGTCGCGGCGTTCATTAACATGCGATTCCAGAAAGCCGGCCCTGCGGATGTCTTTGTCAGCTCGCCCAGGACGGCTGCCATATTCGATGACGTGAGCGAACTCTCAATGGCGGAAGTCAGATGGCTACTACTTGCTTCATGAATTCCAACAGCAGCCAGTGTTTTCGCAGCGTCCTCACTGTTCATAAATCCGGCTGCGTAGGCCACCTGCATCAGCACTTGAACGTCCGTGTCCGCTGTCAATTTCTGCACGCCCGACACCAACTCCGGAACTTTTCCGAACATCGACTCACTCACTCGTACCGCGTTGCGGCGCACATGAGCATCCTGATCGTTCAGTGCCTGCTGGACGTTTTCCGGGGCGACGGTTTTCAAATTCGCCAATGTCGCAAGCGCCTGAAGCCGCACGGCGGGCAGCTTCGATTCTGCACAGAGTTTCACTAATTGCTCCGTGGCGGCGACATCATGATTCCATTGAATCAACTGCTGCACAAGATCTCGCTGAGTTCCATTCGGTGTCTCCATCGCGGCCGCCAGATCGGCTCCTTGCAGAGCACTCAAGGGCACTATCGGTCGCGCAGCGGCTTGCTCCGGAACGACGCGATAGATTCTTCCCAGCGTCGAGCCAGCTCGAGTATCCAGTGTGGCCAGAGTATCAGGCGGAATCCAGATCGGATGTTCAATCACATAGCGATACATGTCGACCACCCACAGCGCGCCGTCGGGGCCGGTGCGCGCCTGAACGGGGCGGAACCAGGGATCGGTCGAGGCGAGGAATTCTCGATCCAGCTCATCGTCATCGCGGCGAGATTTAAACGTGGCGGCCTGAGGAATCAGCATCTGGCGATGAACCAGATTATTCACAGGCTCGCAGGTGAACGCGTTTTGACAAACATCGGCCCCCAATAAATCATCTCGATAAATCCCCAATCCGCACGCTGCCGTTGGTCGCCCCGGCGGACCTGACAACATAAACAGCACCTGATTGGAAATCGAAAACAACTGCCCGAGATTTTGTTCAGTGTTGATCCCGACCACCGTCTGCGGAGCCGCCAGCCACGGATTGCGATCCAGATAATGACTGGCCAACGGATAATGCAGCAGCAACGCACTGTTGTTGCAGCCGAACCAGTCGCCCCAGTCATTCCGAACTCGCCCCTGCTGAGTGGCCCCTGCGGCTGGTTCAATCACACCCGTATCAGGATTGAAACGAAAATCGCGTTGACCGAGAGCCAATGTTGTTCCCGTTTTGGTACTGTTGATCTGTCCGCCGAACAAACCACAGGAACCATAAACCCAGCCATCGAGCCCATACTCCAGACTGTTGACGCGCGCCTGAAAATTGTGAGTCGCAAAGCCGCTCAGAAGTTTCTCAACCTTGTCAGCATTGCCATCACCGTTGGTGTCTTCGGCATACAACACGTCCGGAGCCGCACAGACCAGTAACCCGTTACGCCAGACCGTAACGCCTGTTGGAAACGGAATGCCGGTCAGAAAGATCTCGGAGCGATCGAACTGACCGTCCTGATTGTCATCGTACACACATCGGATCTGTCCTCCACTTTCTCCCTCCGCGCGGCCCTGAGGATAGTCGTTCATTTCGGCGACCCACAGACGCCCATCGGGGCCAAATGCAATCGCGACAGGGCTTTCGATCAGAGGTTCCGCAGCAGCCAATTCGACTCGATATCCGGCCGTCGTCTTTAGAGACAACAATGCCTTCGATGGAGCCAAAGGTCTCACGCCGTTTGTTTTAGCCACGTCGACAACGGGTGCAAACTTATCCTTCAATTGCCCGAGGACTGTGTCAACGATGGTTTGTTCAAGACCTGCGGCATACGCCCCGGGAATGTCGTAGTAGACCATCGCCCCACCGCCTTCATAGCCGCCTTCCCGCAGGATTCTTTCAGACGGAACATAACCCGGACAGGCATTGGCGTAAGCATTCATCCAGACTCGAGAACCGTCCAGATCCTGCTTGAGCCGCAACGCATAGTCGACGACCACTTCGCCCGGCAGGAAGACCCAGGCGAGTTCATCGCCGAAGGAGATTGTCTGGATCGGATAGCTGATTTCTGTCATCAGCGCTTCGCCACGATCAAGTCGCGCCAGTTGAGTTCGAGCATGATAGCCAATGGCGTTCTCAGCTTTTGCTCGCTCCTGCCATTCTTCGCGAGACGGCAGCGGAGCCAGCGGCAAAGTAACTCGTTGCATCGCCGTAATTGGTGCTTTTGAAAGCGGACGCAGCGGGCCGGCGAGTACTCTTTGCACTTCCTCGGCAAGCTCCTGGCCCAAACCGTCGGCCACATCAAACTTCGAACCCAGCACACCGCCGCGTGGGTTCGAATCTGCTCCGCAACCAATAGAAATCAAAGCCGTACAGCCCGGATTCCGGCGTTGAATATGCTCCATGGCATAACCGGCCCAGTCGCCACTGATCATGTCGTCGCTGAGCGTCACGCAATGGCACGCGTAGTTTGTAAACACGGCTCGCAACTTGCCGTCTTCGCTATGCACCGCCAGCACCGGCAGACCATGATCAACCGGGCCGCCATTGGTCCGGCGATTCATTGCAAATCCTGCCTTACCGACAGCCCACGACAGGCTTGATGGCTTGCGATCGGCCAATGCATCGACAGCAACTCTGACCAGCTTCGACTCGAGTTCGTCGCTGTAGGTGAGAATATGCTGCCAGTGATCTTCGGGAATAGGCTTGCCGAATAATGTATTCGCGCAGTTTCGAATCATCGGTCCGCTGTGAGTATGCGAGGCACAAATGGCGAGTCGACTTCTTTCCAATCCATGAGCCTTCAACTTCTCGGCGATTCTCTCAGTCAGATCGTCAGGAATTCCCAGCGTATCAACGGTGATCACGACGACCGTATCGGCATCGGAAGTTCCCACTGCCAGAGCTTTCGCCCAAAGCTGTTGTCGAACGCCTTCAGATTCTTTGACACGCCCGCCGAAGCCGTTGAGCCGAATCGGGAACGACGGCGTCACGTCAACAACAGCGATACCAACGTGAAATAGCGTTGGCTGATCCGCTCCTGCTGCTGCAAACGATGAGAAAGCGGCCAGAGCCCATGCGAGTACGATTAGTCGCGACATCGAAAGCATCCCCGATGTGGAGTGTGTCACAGTTGATTTTTAACTGCCTGAAAGCAGCCGCGACGCGATGTCAGTGTACGAACACCAGTCACAACGCGTTGCAACGTTTCCTGTACGGCGAGGTATACCTGAGTCATGCGCCTGATGTCGACTGACAGCCGACAACAACGGGACAGCCGACAACAACGGGACGGCGGAACGACGGAACGACGGTCGCGAAAGGGCCAGATCCCGCCCTGAGTTTCAGTCACACTCAGTTCGGGATCTCCAAAGGAAAGAACTCGCGCGTTCGTTTGCAGTATTTCAGCTTCGCGAAATCGTGAGTCTGAATTCCCTGAGCATCCACGTTGATAATCGTTTCCGCAAAACGTCCGAAGCTGGCTCGAAAATGCGCGGCCGATTTTACGGCGATATACTTCATCTGTTCGCATTGAATCCCGAGTGTTTTTGCGAAGGCCGGACCCAATGGCTGTTCCTTAGCGTGCACCACCACCACCGAGACTCCGCCCTGCCTCAGCCAGGCAGAGCGTCCCATGTTTCCCGTTAATCCGGCATACATCGGACCGTCGTAGGTAAAGTCGCCGTTTGACAAAGCCATAACCTGTGCGTCCATCAGGACAGGCGGCCCCTGGATCGGATCGGATTTTCCCCCAACAGCAACGGAGATCCGTTGGCCAATTCCGGCCGCATAAGCAATCTCGACGACTTCCGGATCCACCATGTACAACAGCACTGCATCCTGGAGGTTGAGTTCGAGAAACGTGCGCAGGATCTCGGTTGAATCTCCCGGAGAACCACCACCCGTGTTGTCCGCATGGTCCGCCAGGACGATGGGAAACTTACCGATCGACTCCCCTTGTCGGATGGCATCCTTGACCGCCACGGGCTTTGTCGTCCAGAGTTGGCGGTGCTCCCAGATCCAGTCGCCCAGTTCGTCGGCTGTCGCTCGCGCTAGTGCACGATCATTATTCGTCACGACGATCACACTGGCTCCCATGTCAGGAACATCGGCCCATGGAAATCCGGTTGCCACGGTGATCGCAAGAATTCCGGGGCGAGATTCCATCGCATGCACGCGTTCCATGAGTTCGCTCATGGGCCAGTT
Source organism: Candidatus Kuenenia stuttgartensis (assembly GCA_945861975.1). Classification (GTDB taxonomy): domain Bacteria; phylum Planctomycetota; class Planctomycetia; order Planctomycetales; family Planctomycetaceae; genus SXXK01. The sequence goes on from CAMAXD010000046.1 coordinate 5,221, forward strand.
CGCCGTGACCTGACAGATGACATTCCAAAACAGCGGCAGCTGTCGGAGTGCCATCACCGGCCGAACTTCGCCGCGCAGGATGGCCACGATCAGGTCGGCGGCCTCGACACCTCGTTCTGCCATATCAACATGCGGATAGGTATCGAAACCAATGATCGCGTCCGCGCTGTTGACGCGAAGTTGAGAATGATTGCCATGCAGATCCTGAGTCACCACGATGGGACGATCGGAACCAAGATAAGTCCTGACAGCGGCGATGAAGTCACCATCACCATCGTCGATACCGTCAACGACCATCGCGCCGTGAAGGTCAAGCAGTACTCCATCCACAGGGCCGTCGGCTTCTTCGGCAAGCTTCAAACGCTGCAGGAACTCCGCCTTCAGCCGTTCATAAGCCTGTCGAACAATCAGACCGCTGGGATAGGCGAACGTCCACAGCACCGGCACGACTTCAAAACCGTGTTTTCTCGCGCCATCGATAAAGCCGCCCGCGCAGATGTTCGATGCCGTAAAACGATCGACCACGGCCTGCCCGCGAAACAGACCAAATCCTGATTCGAAATCTTTCAGAGTCGTGGGCGTTTTGACAAACGTGCTGGTCTCATGAGAAATCCCACCAATTGCAATTCGCATCACATGCCCCTTCTAGCTGGACAGCCCCATGTTTGAAGAGTCGGATTCACCGAAGTTGCCTTTTGATCAATGTTTGCCGCGTGAACGCCGTCCCTTCTTTCCCTCGGGGGGAGAAAGTGGCCGATAGGCCGAATGAGGGGGCTTTCTTAGAAGGCAGCGTGCTAAAACGGCCCCCTCACCCCGGCCCTCTCCCCCAATTTTTTGCAAAAACGCTGCCATGCGACACCACGCTGTATCCGCAAAAAAATCGGGGGAGAGGGGGGCAACATGGCGCTGTCCTGCTAGTGACCAGACAGAGTTTCAGCCGTGCATAGCGTTCTGCCGTTCGACAAGTCATTCGAGAACTCGAAACACCTGTCAGGAGTATGGTCGGTTTCTCATGCAAGCACCAGGCCGCAGTTGCCTGACTCGCATGCGAAAGTCGCATTCCGCCGCACCGACAGCAACAGGAATCCTGCGATGCACTGGAGACCGCTATCTGCAGCGTCAATCCCGATGCGATTTCGGATCGCGATGATTGCGGCGATGTGTCTGCACGATTCTCTATAATCTGTATCGTTCGTCGCGCCGTCGTTGCATTGGATTCACGGCAGTCTGTTCCCGTCAAAGTAGCAGGCTCACTCCGTGTGCCGTCCGCAATTTCTTTTCGGCCTGAAGCCTCCGACAGTTGGAAAACGCCTGCGACCTTTCGACGCGACTGCGAATGGCCGCGGGTTTGCAATACGAACAGGGAAGATCGAACAAGGACCGACTTCACACGTCGCTTTAAGCCAGTTCGATTTGCTTCAGCTGCGTTTGCTCCAGCTGCGTTTGCTCCTGCTGACGTTTAATCCTGCTGACGTTTGCGATGCGGGCTATCGAGCCGACTTCGCTGCAGCAAGCTCCTGCATTTCTTCCGCGACATCTGCGGGGTCTTCGAGAAACTGTTTCAGATTCTCTTCAGTACTGAACAGCCAAAGACGCTTTCGGAAGAACGCGGCAAATTCCAGATTGCCCATAACTCGCTCCTCGCCGTTCACCATGGCCACGGAGCAAATCCCGTCAAACAAGGGCCAGTATTCGTTTGGCTTAGCAAGAAACGTCTGCTTGGCTTCTTCAGAACTAAAAAGCAGCAAGTGGCCACGATACTTTGTCTGATGACGCTGTGAGCCATCAATAATTTCTCGGCTTTCAACGGCCGTTACGAGACAACGGCCATCGAATTCCGGTTCCTCTGTCACCTCAGCGGGCACGATCTTCCGCGGCGATATTTGGGTTTCAGGCAGTTTTTTCTGGCTCACGGTTACAAAGAAATCGTCCGCCTGGGTCGAAGGAGTTGATTCATCCACTTCCGTCGTTATCTCCTCTTCCGTAGCTTCCGGGGCCGTCGCTTCTTCAGCCATCGGCTGTTCGGTCTCTATCGCTTCGAATTCCAGTTCCGACTTTGGTGGACGAGCTTGATCTGAGACAACGGCAGGTGCTGGTCTTGCAATTACGGGTTGCTGAACCGGTGGGTTGGCCGCAGGAGTCTGTGCGGCTTGCTGCTGGTTGGCTTTCGAGTTCTTATTCAGCTTCGCCAAAAGCGCTTCCGGGGTCTGAAAGCCGGGGATTCGTTCAATGATCTGCAGCGTCGGAGAGACAATCAGAATGGCTGGAAGGCCCTTGATATCCAGATCGGCAACCAACTGCTTGTGCTCATCCGCGTCAACTCGCACGGCAACGTAATTCTGGTTCACGAACTTCACAACGCGAGGATCAACGAAGGTCGTTTTCTCCATCCGCTTGCAATACATACACCAGTCAGCAGTAAATTCCAGCAGCACAGGCTGTCCTGTTGAGGCGGCCTGTTGCAGGGAACTTTCAATATCAGTCGACCAGGGAATCTCATTCCCGGCAACGAACTGAGTAAAGCTCATCAGCACGGCAAGAGTGCAGAACGTGATATGGCGTGGCAGGCATTGAAGTGACATCGTTGAGCCCCATCCGTTGGGCGTGAAAAACTTAACTCCGATTTCTGTATCGGACAGGAACCCGCGATTCGTGCGGCTGTTCGATGCAAAACAAGGGACATTCCTTAAACGCCGCGCAACCTGAACAGATTTGGTTGCGGAGAATTCCGCTGCTCCAATAGCCCATGCGGCAAATACTGCGGGCTGAGCCCGCGTTGCAATGCTGGGCAGATCGGACTGGCATCAGTTTGTCTCCGAACGGGCGGCGGGAGACACATTCTGTCGGAATGCACTTTCACCTTCAGACGACACTTGCCCGCAGTGGGGTGAGAATTTCCGGCTGCGGATTGTCATCACAGGCACACAGATCGAGGCGAGCAGCGATGTCCTGCCCGGCAGGCAGGTTCTGTTAAAACCCACAAGTTCACTCCCTGCAAAACATAGCATTCAGGAAACTTGCAGTGTGACGATGAATCACCGAGCATGCACGCACAGACTTTGCTCTGCCCGCCATCAGTCGCTTACCCGCTGCTACTCAGGACCTTCTGCATGAACACGAACATCTCCCGACTGGGACTATTGATCGTCGTGATTTTGTTCCTCGATCCGATAAGTCATGAGGCTTATGGCCAGACGAATGAAGTCATCAACCTGGGAGCTCAGCGAGAACTGTTTATCGACGATCATCTGATTGGCGAGCTGAAGAATCTGCAGTTGCTGGTGCATTCACCGGTTCGAGAAGACATCGCCGTGACATGCGATGCACCGTGGGAAGGCAACGGCTGCGGATACTACACCGTGCTACATGACAAACAGGAATCGAAGTATCGCATGTATTACCACGCCTGGCAGATTCCGACCGGAATTGAAGCCGGCGGTCCGCTTACGATTGGCTACTTTGAAAGCCGCGATGGGATCGTATGGGATCGCCCGAACCTTGGACTTTGCGAGTTCAACGGTTCAAAAAACAACAATATTATGCTCGACAAAATGGGGGACGGAGGACTCTGTCATGACTTCTCACCGTTTATTGACCCAAACCCCAGGGCTGCGCCGGAAGCTCGCTACAAGGCCACCGGAGCTGGGTTTGACTGCATGAAAGGCGTCTGGGCTTATCAGTCGCCGGATGGGATTCATTGGCAGCCAATGAAGGACAAGCCCGTTTTCGACAAGGGCATTTTTGACTCGCAGAATATCTCGTTCTGGTCGACCAAAGAGCAGAAGTATGTTCTTTACTATCGCATTTTTTCTGGTGAGGGAACAACCGGAACTCGTCTGGTCAACCGCGCAGTTTCGGACGATTTTGTGAACTGGACGGATGAAGGCACAATTCAGTTTCCTGAAGGCGAAGGCCCCGAGCAACTCGCTCAGTTTTACGTGAACCAGATCAAGCCTTACGAACGAGCACCTCAGATCTATCTGGGATTTCCCGCGCGTTACGTGGACCATGGACTGACGGCATCAACTCCGCTTTTGCCGGAATGGAGTCTTCGCGAAAAGCGTATGACGATCGCGCCGCGTTACGGGACGGCCGTGACGGATTCGGTGTACATCACCAGTCGGGATGGCAAGAACTTTCGTCAGAGCAACGACGTGTTCCTGCGGCCCGGCTTGAGAACTGAACATAACTGGTCGTATGGCGATAATTACATCGCGTGGCACGTCGTTGAAACGGACTCCACAAAAGATGATGCCCCGCGTGAGCTGTCGTTGTATGCGACGGAATCCTATTTCACAGGCCGTAATTCTCGCCTGCGTCGCTATTCGCTCCGAATCGATGGCTTCGCGTCAGTCCATGCCAAACTGCAGAAAGGGGAACTGCAAACGAAGCCAATTACGTTCACCGGCAAGGAGCTATCGATTAACGTGGCGACCAGTGCGGCGGGAATGGTGCGAGTGGCGATCTGCAATCCGGATGGGTCAGCAATTCCCGGCTATACTCTGGACGATTGCGATCTCATCTACGGCGATTCCATTGATCGCAAAGTCACGTGGAAGAACAACGCCAGCGTCGAATCGCTAATCGGCAAGCCGGTGATCCTACGCTTCACAATGAAAGAGGCGGATCTGTATTCCCTTATCTTTCAATAATAGCGTGCAGCATCTCAGCTTCTGTGCCGCTATTCCCTACCGAGTAACACGTTGCGATAACTTCCCGGCACGTCCGGTAGCCCGCTGAGCAGTGACTCGGTGGCGCCGCCCAGAATATTGCCCGCAACCAGGTTGTGCTGACTCTTTCCGGTCAGGCGGATGGCTTGCCGCATCGTGGGAGTGGCACGACGATCGACAATTGTGTTATTCGTGATCCGACAACGCTGGCAATCCTGCAACTCCACGCCGCGATGAACAGGGTCCATGATCTGGCAATCCGTCATTCCGCAATCCGTGCAGCGAACAAACGTCACCGCCGCGCCGTCGTCAGGACTTCCTGCGGAGAATCTTTGAGTCGTCAGGCTGCTGAGCAGGACGTTATCGCAGTCTTCGAACCGCATGCCATCCTTCGGCACCTCCGAATCCATGCCTCGCCAGCCAAACGAGTTTCCGCTGACGACGATACCCGAACACTGCGCAGCAAAGAGGCTCAGGTTGGTTGAATCATAAATCGTGTTCCCGGTCAGTGTAACTCGGGAGACGTTCTGTAACTCGACGGCTCGCCACTGACTTCCCAGCACATTGCCCGTGATACTAATCAGGTGAGCTGTGTCCGGAACATTAGTCGCTGGCGAATCTGCGAGTTGTGGTCGTTTCACAGCGGCCCCAACGATGCGAATATTGGCTCCGCCGTCCTGAACTGTTGCCTGAATCGTGTTACCGCTGATGGTGACTTCGCTAATGACGCCCTCGGTTGCATCGAACCAGATTTCCGAGCCACCAGGATGCTGGGATAAAGCTGCCACATCGGGCGATGCGTTGGGACCTCCGGCCGTGGCGTTGTTGTATTCAATGTCATTGCCCACGATCTGCAGGTTATGCACGTCGCCGCCCAGTGATTTGATTCCGGCGATCTTGTTCCAACTGATGTGGCAACCGTGCACAATAATCTGATGCAGATTGCAACGATCGAAGAATAAGCCGATTTCGTGATTGTCGTAAAGATGCGAATCGGTCAACAGGAAGTCTCGATTGCGTTCCACCAGATGCACGGCAATCCGGCATTGGCGAATCAGAACCTGAGACACGATGCACTTGATGGTTCGGCGAAGTTCAATGCCGACGGAATTCCGGTGCTCGCCGACAATCTCAATGCCGGAGATATTCGGGAAGCGTTCCTTATCCCACGTGTGAGGTTGCACGCTGCCGGGGAAAGCAGTGCCCTGATGATCGCCGACAACTCTTATCGCCGGGCCTTCACCAGCCATAATAATTCGCGACGTTCCATTCTCACCGCGAACAGCTCCGAATCCCTGCTTCGTCAGGTCCAGCAGCAGTGGCTTTGTGATGCGATAAGTGCCCTTGTTCAGTCGCAGAATACCGTCTCCAGAATCCAACGTATGCTGCAGAGCATCAGTGTCGTCCGTCACACCGTCGCCAACCGCACCAAATCCAAACGCATTGGCCATGAGATGATCCTCTTTGAGTTCGTCACATGAATTCGGCAAGTCGCCACCGCCCTGCGTGGCCATTTAAAGGGTTGATTGTGAGCCCCAACTTTGCCGACGAATCAGGGATCACCGACGAATCAGGGACCGCTCGATCGCAGGATGAAGCCGACTCAGGTATTCTGTTCTGGAGATCATTTGAGGTGGTTCGGTACTAAAGTTCAATCGTGGCGATGCGACTTAATGAGACAATACCTTTCAAGCGAGAATCTGCAGATGCAGATCCCGAATCATCAACGGTTGTTTTTTCTGCTGGTTCTTGTGCTTCCCTTGTTCACGATGCCCGATGTTGTCGGCGAGGAACCTCGCACATTGCGAGTGCTCTGTTACAACATTCATTATGGTCAGGGCAATGACGGGGAATACAACCTGCAGCGATTGGCTGATGTCATCAATGCTGCGAAGCCCGACCTGGTCGCACTGCAGGAGGTTGATGTCGGTGTGAAACGTTCCGGGCGGCTGCACGAAGTCAGGATTCTGGGAGAACTCACCAATCTGAAATCTCATTTCGGACCGACGCAGCATTATGAAGGTGGGCTGTTCGGCAATGCGGTGCTGACGAATCTTCCCGTCGAGAACGTCCTGATCCAGCCGCTGCCGTATACGGAAGCCACTCCGGAACTCACCACATATCCTCGCGGCGCGATCTCTGTCATTGTCAAGCTGCCAAATGGCGAGCAACTAAACTTCATCAGTACTCATTTTCAGCACAACCTGGAAGCCGACCGAGTTGCCGAAGCGAAGGCGATCAACCAGTTCTTCGCGGTCGACAACATGACGACGATTCTGGCGGGCGATATGAATGCGATACCCGGCTCGGAACCGATACGAATTCTTGAAGAGAATTGGAAGAATGCGATTGATCCTGCAGCGGCACCGAGTGCTCCGTCAGCGAATCCTCGCTCACGAATCGACTATATCTTCCATCGCGGTGACTCTTTGAAAATGATCTCTTCCGAGGTCATCGCGGAGCCGACGGCATCAGATCATTGTCCGGTACTGGTCGTGTTTGAAGTTAAGGGTAAGTAATGACTTCCGCCGTAGTCAGAAGGCTCCTCTGAGCGTGCGACGTCCTGACTTCACTGCAGAGTGGCGACACATGGCTCTTTCGAAGACTGGCTATTCCGAAGAGTAGATGGTTTGGCCGGGCAGCATCGGTAACGCCGCATCAAGAGGCACATAGTACGGAATAGGAGCCGAAGTGATCTGCCACTGAGCGGTCTCGAACATCGCATTGCGAGCGGATTCGGCCGTGGCGTCTCCGCGAATCATCAGCACACTGGGATTGATCAGCAGATCCGCAGACCAAACAGGCTTTGTTTCTCCTGTGATCTGCAATGCCAGCTTGATCGAGGCCACGGTGGATTGAATGGCCGTCCCAGCAGCCGGTGGCGTTGGAGGAGCAGGCACGCCAGGCAGTCTCCGTCCCTGCGAAAACATTTCTTTCCCGTCAGCTTCTGAGTAGGACACACTCAAGACAGCCTCCGGATCGCCAGTGGAGACCATACCATCAGCCACGAGGCGTTCCTGGAAGGCTTCCTCAAGCCTTGCGCGAGTCTCCTCCGGCATTCCATACTTAAGCTGACCAATCTCAACCTTTAATGTGACGACTGATCCGGGTTTGAGTTTTGCATCACCTCCGGCGGCCAACGCTGCGATTGACTTTGCGGCATCAGCTTTGGGCCACTTGATGAGCTTTAAGCCGGGATTCGTGATCTTCATAGTTTCAAGATTCGCTCCTCCTGTGTAAACCAACTGGCCTTCAGGAAGCAGTAGCCGACGTCTTGTTCCGTTCAAGCCATCTGTGTCGATAGTCCACACTCTCTGCTGGGATTCCGCATCAACAATGGTTCGCCCAAACAACAGCCAGCCCGTTCCGTCGGGCAGCCATTCGATGGCTGGACCGCTGTAGGTCTGTCCCGTGATGGGTGAAAGAGTGAGACGTCCCGGAATAGAGATTTCCTTAACAGATCCATCGGCCAGCTTCGTGGTCGATATCACCGTTGTCGTTAAGTCAGTCCATACGACCGATATTTGATCTCCCGCTGCATTAAAAGCCGCTCCCGAGGGTGTTGCATAGGGAAGTGTCGGCATGGGGAGTGTGGCTGCAGCTTCCAGAGTCTCTGAGCGATAGATGGTTGTTCCCTTGTTCATTTCGCTGGAGGCAAAGTATTTTCCGCCAAAGCTGACGGCTAACGAATTCAGGTTTATTGAATCTTCAAGATTCTGAGACTTCAGCAACTGCCCGGTTGTCGCATCATAAAGTTTCAATTGTTTCACAAACGAAGTGCCATTCTGCGTCAGCGTATAGGTCAGAACTCTGCTGGACGACAAACATGCCATGTTGTTCACAATGGCGGTTCCCTGCTCAACGGGAATTGTGAGTGTCATTTTTCCCGCCGCAAAGGACCAGATCTGTACATTCTTTCGGGGCCCGTCCAACACGGCCAGGATTAGCCCATCGGGACTAATGCCGCGATCCCCGGCACTGATAGGCAATCCCTTGATCTGACCGAAGGACTTTCCGGTCGCCAGATCCCAGCTTGTACTTGTGTAAGCGCCGCCGATGAGATCTCGCACCGCCACAATGGACGTCCCGGCTAGTGGGTGATCGAAGTCTGAACCAGCGGCAAGCTTGATCTTCGGTAACTTGTCCCACGAAATACTGACGGGATCGGGATCGAGAGAAAATCCACCGGGCGCTGAACTGGCAACCGTAGAGCTGTCGTTCGGTCCTGCAGCAACACCATTTGCTGGAACACCGCTTGACGCAACAGTGGGAGCAGCATCACCGCTTGCAGCGACGCCATTCGAAGTAATACCAGGGACAGCAACACCATTTGTCGCCACACTTGTGGCTGCATCAGCGTTTGCAACGTCAGCGCCTGCAGCAGCACTATTGGCAGGCACACCACTTGCGGAATCACCAGTACTGCCGGCATCACCAGTAGCTGTAGCTTGTGGCGACGGCGAAGAGCTTTCGACTACGGAATTACTGCTGTCCCGTTTCGGGAAGAACATCACTGCCGCAACGATCAAGGCGGCCACACCAACACCGATACCGATGTAGAGCGGAGCCTTGCTCGATTTGCCAGCGCTCGCCGCACGCCTTGATGCGCCGGGATTCCCTGAAGAGCCTGACGTTCGGCGACGCGGGGGAAGCGGTTCGGACCTTGGATCACTTTCTGCCTCCCGGCTTCTTCGTCCTCCGGCGGGTTTTGTAGAAGCGGACGCTGCTCCACTACCGACCCGAACCTTCTCCCCACAGTCTTTACAGGAGAATGTTCTCCCCGCCATTTCGTCCTTCAGGCGATATTCGCGAGAACACGCGGTACAGGTCGCCACAATTGTCATAACAAACTCCGTGAGAAGCTTATGCGTTGGAACCCAGAATCAGACTACTACTCAGCAAACCACTAAACAGCTTCTGACTGACTGACGCCAAAGTGGCCACTAAAAACGAAATCCACGCAACTCCAACCAAGGCGCACTCGGGAAGACCAAGGCAGTCGCTGTTCAATTCCATTTAGAAAAATGGTGAACATACGACACCCCCGAGGGAGTCATTCCCGTACGGCTTTGTAGATGACTGGAGACTAATTGTGAAGCTTCAATTTTCACGGATGCTGTATCGATACGCCGCAGCGGCTGCGATCCTGTTCGTGGGCGGTAAATTTGCCCTTGATCAATACTCCGCTGTGCCAGAGAACGAAGTCTCTCTCCCTGCTCCCGATGAGCTTTACGATTCACGAACCACTGCCGAACTCGAAACACTCCGTTTCGGCAAACTCGATGACGAAGAGATTCATCGTCAATGTGAAACGTTAATGCAGGCATCCGGCTGGACTCATGGGGCTACGTTGTCGGAAATCCTGGCTGCTGGACCTCGCGGACAGGATGCTCAGTTCCGTGATTTTTTCAACACCTTTCGCACGAGTCAGGTTGAGCAATACAGTCACAAAACAAAAGATCCGGAAACAGTCCGACCAGCATCTCAGGAACTCCTGAAGCTTTGGGCGAACACTGATGTGGATAAGCCGAACCTTGATGTTCTGGATCACATCGGGAAGTCGGCCCATGAAGCGATTGCCGCTGGATCCACTGATTCACACTATGGCGCTGCAGTATCAGTCGCAGTCGCTGGATGAAGCAGGACTGAAACGCCTGGCCGAGCTGCCCGATGAACTCACTGCGGCCGGGTATGGTCCGATCTTTCCTCTCTTGGTTCAGATCTTCCGTTTGCTCATATCGATCAAAACGATGCCATGAACCGACGGCTGGTCGTCAAAGAAATCGTACGTGCGACAGGCCGTTGCATGGATGAGTACTCCTCAAACAAGGAACTGGACCGCGTCAACTGGTTTAACGCGTCAGCTGGTTTAACGCGTCAGCTGGCGTGGCGTGGATTTACGCCATAGCCCTCACCGAATCGCTGCGAAATGGTCAGGAGTCACTGCGAATCTCCACAGAAATCTGTGACCGCACACAGAACCAGCAGTGGAACTATCTCGCGACAAAAGCAGCCGCCTTTGCTGAACTTAAACGCTTCCCCGAGGCGATCGAGGTGATGCAAAAAACGATCGCGCTGACTCCTCCCGGTAATCAGGAGATTGTTAAGGCGATGCTGGGCGAGGTCCAGAAAAGCCTGCCCTGGCGAGGCAAAGCGACGGAATAGCCCCTTCCAAATCACCCAACGGTGAACGTTTTTCGAATCTCAGCGACACAACCAGGTCGCTCGTAGATGACTGCCCCGGAGACTGGTATCATCCGCGGCATGACAACTTCTCCGAAAATCAGCCTTCCAATTCTCAATTCTTCCGTGGCCGACGCCGATCCGCTGGCCGCTTTGAAAATCCAGGATCGCCGCGCGCGGGATGCAAAGCCGCTGCCGATGACCATGGCCGAGGCGACAGAGCGCGGCTGGGATGAACTCGACGTTGTGATTATCACCGGCGATGCGTACATCGATCATCCCAGCTTTGCGATGGCGATTCTCGGAAGAACTCTGGAGGCCGGCGGTTTTCGAGTCGGCATTGTCAGTCAGCCGGACTGGCGTTCCTGCGACGCATGGAAGACGTTTGGGAAGCCACGACTATTCTTCGCGATCAGCGCGGGGAATATGGATTCGATGATTAACCACTACACGGCGAACCGCAAAGTCCGTAACGATGACGCCTATTCGCCCGGCGGACGTATCGGCCTGCGTCCTGATCGAGCAACTCTGGGCTACTGTCAGCGAGCTCGCGAAGCGTTTCCGGGGGTACCCGTGATTGCTGGTGGTGTGGAAGCTTCGTTGCGACGACTGGCTCACTACGATTACTGGAGCGACAAAGTTCGCCGGTCGATTCTGTTGGATGCGAAGGCCGATCTTGTGGGATTCGGAATGGGCGAAGACACCATCCTGGAGATCGCTCGCCGACTGGCTGCTGGCGAAACCGTCCGCGACCTTCGCGATATGCGAGGCATGGCTTTCGTCCTGGGGGCAAAGGAGTCGGAAGAAAAATTCGGTGATGATTCCAAGTCGCCCGAGTTCCTGCGATTGCCGAGTTTTGAAATGGTTGCTTCGGACAAGATGCAGTTCGCCGAAGCCACGAAGATCATTCACAACGAAACCAATCCTTACAACGCGAAAGGTCTGGTGCAGTTTCATGATCGTCAGGCGGTCGTCTGCAATCCGCCTCGCTTCCCGATTTCCAAGCCCGCGATGGATGCGATTTATGGCATGCCATATACGCGACGTCCGCATCCTGTGTATACCGAAAAAATCCCTGCGTTTGAGATGATCAAGGACTCTGTCACCATCATGCGTGGCTGTTTTGGTGGCTGCACGTTCTGTTCGATCACGACGCATCAGGGACGCATTATTCAGTCTCGAAGTCACGAATCAGTGCTCGGTGAAATCAAGACCATGACCGAGGATCCTGAGTTCAAGGGCGTGATCAGCGACATTGGCGGGCCGACGGCCAATATGTACGAGATGCGATGCATTCGGCCAGAAGTCGAGGCCAAATGCCGAAGGCAGTCGTGCGTGCATCCGACGATCTGCAAGCTGCTGGGTACGGACCACGGACCTCTGGTCAAGCTGATGAAGGATGCACGTGAAACCCCGGGCATTAAGAAGGTGTTCGTTGCCAGCGGGATTCGCATGGATCTGGCCCGGCGATCTCCGGAATACATGAAGGATCTTGTTCGACATCACGTGGGCGGACATCTGAAGGTCGCTCCGGAACATTCCGATGCGGGTGTGTTGGAGCTGATGCGAAAACCGGCCAGCGACGACTTCGATAAGTTCGCCGAAGTGTTTGATCGCGAATCCAAAGCGGCTGGCAAGAAGCAATATATCATTCCGTATTACATCGCCAGCCATCCAGGCAGCGACCTGAACGCGATGATTGATCTGGCTCTGTTTTTGAAACGCAATCATTATCGTCCGGACCAGGTGCAGGACTTCATCCCTGCTCCGTTCGATGTGGCGACGGCGATGTATTACACGGGCATTGATCCCTTCACAAAGAAGCCCGTGTATGTGGCTCAGCATCTGCGAGATCGCAAGTTGCAACGTGCGCTGATGCAGTTCTTCAAGCCGGAGAACTACTTTGATGTTCGCAAAGCTCTGGAGCAGGCCGGTCGACAGGATCTGATCGGTTCCGGCTGCGACTGCCTGATCCCTGCCAATCCGCCCAGAGAAGCGCTCGACAAGCGACGTTCGGAAGCAAACACTCGCGTACGCGGTGATTACGTGCACACGATTCCAGCGGCGGAGGGATCCCAACCGAAAGGCAAGGGCTCAAAGAAGCAGTCACGCAACGCCCCGGGCAAGGGGTATCGTCCGGGACGATCCAGCGCAAAGGATTAGCGGAGTTTGCCGACGAAGCAACCGAGCGAACTCCATCGCTGGCTCGCGCGGAGGACCTGTCGACAGGATTTCGCGGGGTCGCTCAACAGACCCTGCCGACCATCAACAGCCAGGCGATGACTCTCAGGGAATCACCACTGGTGAAGGTTCCGGTTTCATTATTTCCTCTGATGGCCTCATTGTGACCAACACGCATGGTGTGCGCGGTGCCGATGAGGTTTCAGTGACGCTGGAAGACTTTGAAAAAGGCCTGTTGGCAGCAAAGAAAAACGCCAGTTGGGTTCTTCTTCTTAAAACTTCCAACGGCACGCAATGAATCAGCGTATCGTGTAGCAGCGAGGAGTAATGGCCTCGCCTCATGAAGAAGGAACAGGACGAACAGACGACCCCATTCATGTCGGGGCAAAGACATGAACGAAGCGGACAGGCAACTGTCCGCTTCTTTTTTTTGCGCTCGAGTTTTTCGTGCTGCCGGAAGTTTCTTTCCGCGACCAGAATTCAGCCCCGCGATGCAGTGGGCCCCCGGCGGTTCGTAGTTCCTGGCTGCCAGCCAAATTGCACCGGGCGTTGTAGCGTTCAGAACAGATCCGAAATCACACTGCCTTCAGCCAGCAGATCGTATGGGCGGTTCTCGGCGTCAAAGGCCTGCAGGTCAGTAATGCCCATGGCATGGTAAACCGTCTTCGTGATGTCTGCGGGTGTCAGAGGTTTCTCGGAAGGATATTCTCCGTAGCGATCGCTGGAGCCGTAGGTTTGTCCCCCTCGTAATCCTCCACCAGCCATGATATCCGTCAAGCAATGAGTCCAGTGATCTCGGCCAGCACCGGTCACTCCACCGGAACGCGGATCGCCAATCTTTGGCTTGCGTCCCATTTCACTGGTGACCAGAAGTAAAGTCTCATCCAGCATGCCGCGATCCGCAAGGTCTTCAACCAACGCAGAGAAACCTCGGTCAAACTGAGGCAGCAAGTCATCCTTTAGACAGCCAAAGTTGTTGCCATGCGTATCCCAGCCACCACCACTCGCACACTTGCGATCGTTGGCGGCTTTTTCATCGCCTTTCCAGAAGACCGTGACGAAGGGGACGCCCGCTTCGACCAGGCGGCGAGCCAACAGCAAACTTGTTCCGTTGATTCCTTCGCCGTAACGTTGGCGAACTGAGACCGGTTCTGTCGAAAGGTCAAACGCTTCCGTGGTACTGGATGCCATCAGCAGCGACATCGCGCGAGCCTGCTGGCGGTTCCATTTCTGAACTCCGGCGTATTGATCGAATTCTCGATGAGCCGCATCGATCTGTTTCAACAACGATCCACGATTGTTTAATCGCTGCTGGGACACATCGCCGTCCAGCACCAGAGCCGGCGCATGAAACTTCAGAGGATTCTCGCGAGAGCCCTCAATGTAAAGGGGATCGTGTTCGATGCCCAGACGAGCAGAGAACTGACCGGGGCGAGTATAAGCCGGAGCGCCTTCCATGTGGGGCAAAGTAATCGCGTTGGTTAACTGTGGATGAGGTGGTCGCTTGGCCGCCACAACTGTTCCCATATAAGGCCAGTCCGAAGGATACGGCGTGCGACTATTCCCCAGCGAAAGGAATGTTGGATCAGGAACATGTCCGGTCAGATTGTAGTAGTAGCCAGCGTGGTGATCATTGGTGCTGACAGATCCACCGATAGAATTGATCACCGCCAGATGATGAGCCTGGCGAGCCAGTAGCGGCAGATGTTCGCTGAGGGAAACTCCCGGAGCTGATGTCGCGATCGGCTGAAATGGTCCGCGATACTCCACCGGAGCGGCCGGTTTCATATCCCACATATCCAGGTGAGACGCTCCGCCACTCAGGAAGAAGAGGATTGTGGACTTCGCTGTTCCCGGTGAGCTGGCCGCGCCGACGGCATCTCGAGCTTGAACGGGGCGACCGAACTTGAGTCCGGCAAATCCCATCCCGGATGCAACAAGAAAAGATCGGCGAGGAATGCCGTGAGGATTCTGCAGGCTCATGGGACGAGGATCCCCGGGAAGAAAAAACAGGTAGCCATCGGTGAACGATGTTTGCATTCGCCGGAGGTGGGAGGCCGAAGCCTGAAATGGCGACCGCAATTCGCGATGTGGCATCGCCGCCACAGTGTATCGTCAATTCAGGCCCCCGCGCAAGTCTGGATTCGACGTTCCGAGCGATCTTCGACAAATCCGTCCTGTTGGCGAAAATGGGTACGATCGATCCCCAGGTTCTCAAATCATCGCATTCACGATAGCCTGCGGAGACAAATAACGCGTTGAGCCAGCGACGGGACCATGCAAAGGTCGGAGTAGCGTGCTGGTTTGATCGGAACCCGAAACATCATTGAGAGATGTTTCATGCAGGCCGAATTCGAATTTGTCCCTCACTCATGTTTCGGGTTGTGAAAGTCAATGATTCGGAACCGCCCATCTCAATAAATCAGTTTCTCAGAAAAATCCCGGGAAGGGGATTCGTGGATGAACAAGGACGCTGTGAGAATCAATCAGATTGATCTGCCGATGGTCTTTCCCTCCGTGCGGCTATTGGAATCTCTGCGCGGGGCATGGTCGATTCCATGTCTGCTGGCGGCGGTTTTGGCCTTCGCGGGATCCCGAATAGATTTTGGACTCTCATCGAACAGCGATTCGCTTGAGCTGACTTCAGCCGTGTCACCCTTTGTTCCGTCGGCTATCACGCAGATTATTCTGAACGCAGAAACTCTGGCTGTCTTCGGGAGCAGTCGTGGAACGGCCGCGTCTCTGAGTCTGATTGTTCACATGCTCTGCGTTGGATTCGGCGCTGTCGGGATTTCGCGATTCATTGCAATGGTTGTTAATCGACACGAGCGTTCCGGAGTTCTTCGTACCGCTATCTTTTGCTTGTCCTGCTGGAAGCCGATTCTGGTTTCGACGTCGCTGGCCAGCGTCATTGGCCTGATGGGGCTCCTGGTCTTTCGTGCGGCAGGAAAAGTCACCTTTTGGTTCTCGGGAGTTTCCGGAGCGACTTCGCTGCCGAACATCGCATTCTGGCTGAGTTCGTTAATGCTGTGGATTGTGCTTTCCGTTTTGTTGGCTGGCTGGCTGTTGGGATTGTCTGCAATGGCGATTGACCGGGTTGACGGCGCGGAAGCACTGAGTCGTGGCATCAGCTACGTGTTGTCTCGATTTCGCAGAACTGTCTCTTTCGTAATCATCATCGGAGTGATCGCGAAGCTTGTTGGTCTAGCAACGTGGAGGTGCGTGACGATAGCGGGGAAAATGGCATTAAGGTCCATCAACGAGAATCCCAACAGCCCGCCTGAGTTACCGACAGGGTTCGAATCGTTCCGCATATGGTTCGTGGAAGCAGTCCAGTTCAGTACCGTGTGCTGCGGGCTTGCGATTGCCTACCTGATTCTGCGGCAGGTCATTGATAACGTTGATTTCCGCGAAATCTCTGACCAGAAGTAACCCACGATCATAAGTGATCAACAGTGATCAGAGATGATAGGGAGCCCCACCGTCCGGCTGACAAGGCCGGCTGATGAATCCCGGGATCAGTCGGAAGCGATTCATCATCGTCGCAAAGACTCGCAAACTATGACCGGGTGCATCGACTTCCTCCAGCAGCGGACGCGCGACGTAAGCCGCGGGATTCTTTCTGAGCCTCAGCAGCAGGTCTGCAAACTCAACCGCGGTGCCTGTTCGGCCAAAGAAAGGCCGTGCCGGATGCAGTGGATCATTTGTGCGAATGGCATAGTTTCTCACGTTGGCCATCACATGACGCAGCACCGAGGGATCCTCGCATTCAAGCACCGAGGCAGATTCCAGAATCGGTTCTTCACCAAGGAATTCCAGGATCATGGCCGGAATGTACTTACCGAAGGTTCGGCAGCTCGCGAGACTCACTCCCGGAGGACTCAGCACATCCACGCCGCCGTTCTTCCAGGCTTTCACCAGACCAGGAACGCCTACCAGTGAATCAGGACGGAAGCAGTTAGGGTCCAGTAGATCATCATCAATGCGGCGCACGATGGTCGACACGGGAAGTTCTTTGCCGCTCATGCGGAGGAACACCGAATTGCCACGGACACAGAGATCAGAACCGCGTGCGGTCTGAATATTCAAACTGTTTGCGATAAACTCGTTGCCGGGCCCCGCGGAAGTAAACGCTCCCGGAGTCAACAGGACTGCAATTCCACTGGTTCCGGATTTCTCGGGCAACGACAGAAGAGGTAAGCCTCGACCTGTCGCTGCAAAAGATGGTAAAGCCTGCAGCCCCGTCGGAAGGGAGAAGTTCTGATCGAAGACAGTCAGTTGGCCATTGGCCTTAAGATGAATTTCGGTGGAGCCAAACCACGTCCATGCAACTTTAGCTCGGACTGCATCAGTCAGAGGCTGCAACCCTAATCGAATACGAGAAGACAGGAAGCCGCACTCTCGCAGGTAAGCTGGTACGCGACGGCCGCAGACGATTTCATCAAGGCACGCACTGATCGCCTCAAATCTCTGCCAAAGTCCCCGGTCAAGAATTCGCCATTGAGTTTCACTAAGAGCAACAGTTGCCCCGGAAGAATCTATCCGCGCATCATTGGCCACATGACTCGAAAAATCAGTCGCTTCCGCAGGCGAACAAACACCCTCAACTACGTCTTCAGGTTTAAGGTCATGCTGAATGCTCGTTCCCTGCGCGGCGGCTGCCTGCAGAAAGGGCACTTGCTTTCGATAGTCGGGCTGAGGATTTCGAAACAGCCCATTTTTTGGGCTGATGGCCATCATTGAATTGTCGCCTTCACGCAACATTGCAAGCATTTCCTGAACAGTTTCTGCATTTCCCAGCCGGACTTGGAATTGGTGAGACGCAAAGCCTATGCCAGATTTCAGGGAGTGCGGACAGGATCGGAAAATAGTCTGCCGAAGGCGGGTTATTCCTTTTGCGTTTACGATTGATGTACTCATGTCAATGAGACATCCCGCGAACACGCAGCCCTATTTTGTGCCGCCCGAAGAAACGTTCCCCTGCGAATCCGGCAGGATCAAAATTCGAGCCTGCCGAATCTCTATAGATGTCGCGTTCACTCGCTGCATCGGGACCAGCAATCCCACTCGTCCAGGTTTCAGCATGGGTACGGCAGAGGACATCACGGACACTCCGTTCAGGCGTACACTGATCTGCAAAGCGTCGACGAGAACTTCGAACTCATA
>CAMAXD010000047.1 GCA_945861975.1 Candidatus Kuenenia stuttgartensis
GGCAATGCAAGAATAAACAATACCCAAATCAGGCACTGTAGTGCCGCAACCAACAGTGCAACACGCTGCCATTGAGGCACGTTATGAGTTGCCGTTCTCTTCGAAGGAAACGTGGTCACGACAACTCGTGCTTCAGACAGGAAGTGAGATCTGGCTCCGCAAATTGAAACCCAGCACTTTGCAGCTTGTGCGGCTCAACTCGAATACTTGAAAGCAGCAGTTCGTCCGCCATTTCTCCGAGAGCCAGTTTCGCAGCAAATGCGGGCATTGGAAATATGGTGGGCCGATGCAGCACTGCACCCACGGCTTTGGTGAAATCATAGTTAGTCATGGGATTGGGACTCACCGCATTCACCGCACCGCTAATGCCTTCGTTCTCGACACAAAAGCTAATAATACGCACAAGGTCGTTAAGACCGACCCAGCTCCAGTATTGCTTTCCTGAACCAATTATTCCGCCAACGCCGAGCTTAAACGGCAGCAGCATTTTCGCCAGGGCTCCACCCTTTTTGCTCAACACCACGCCAATTCGTAAACGCACGACCCTCAAACCAATTTTCTCCGCTTCCTGAGCCTCCGATTCCCACGCCTTGCAGACATCTGCCAGATAACCAGATCCGACCGTGGAGGACTCGTCCAGTCGCTCTTCACCCCGATGCCCATAGAAACCAATCGCTGAGGCACAGACCAAGGTCTTCGGAGGTGTCTTCAGCAGAGACAAAGACTTCACCAGATTACGAGTTCCGTCGACGCGACTACTGCGAATTCGCTCTTTCACGGCAGCCGTCCAGCGACTTCCAGCAATGTTCTCCCCGGCAAGATGCACGACGGCATCAACTCCCTCCAATGCCCCGAGTGGAGTAACTCCCTTTGCGGGATCCCATAAAACCGAGCCTGTTCCCGCATTCCGGCGGCTCAGCGTTAATATCGAATGACCCACGTGTTTAAGCGAGGGGATTAGCTCCCCACCGACCAGCCCTGTCGCACCGGAAATTGCTATCGTCTGGTTCTGCTTGCTCATTTTCGCAACCTTCCTGAGTTCTCTGCAAACAAGAAATCAGCCAAAATTATTGGCCAAATCAGCCCAAGCCGACATTCATGACAACACGACCAAGGATACTTCCGTCATACTTCCGAACAGCATGGCTGGCTTCGTCACAGTATTTTTCGGATCCACAAAGCCCGAAACGTTGGGCGTTCGTGGAGCAAACCATTTTTCCGGCCCGGAGTTAACAGCGGATTGCGATCAATGCTGCGAAAAGGCTTCAAAACATACTTGGACAACCCTCTATTTTTTAACGTAGGCAGCCCTGTTTGAGAGCCAACGGCTCTCTGCACGCGACAAAACGCGAGAATCCAGCAAGAGCTGAAGCCCCAGAAAACAAACCTTACATATAGACAAAACAACACACCGAATAGTAATTTTCCGGAACTATCGGGCAGAGTCGCTGACAGTTCTTCCAAACGACCCGGATATGATGTAAAGACGCAACGTTTTGGGGAACTTTTCTACAGCAATCCAAAAAAGTCGAGCAACACGGTCAGCTTGAGGTCATCATGTTTTGTTGGAAGAAGTCGCCGGGATCCGGGCTTCTTAACCGATTCTACTCAGAGCAAGTTACGTCAGAGTGTAAAAGTATCGCCAGAATTTGACATCCAGTTTGCGTGCTTGTGACGTAGTGTCGTAAGTTGCGTATTTCACGGAAAATTCGGCGGCAAAGACGCGGACTGATATGTCGACAGTCATTCGATCATGCCCGGGGTGCAAATCCCTGATTCTTTCGGACACAGATCAGTGCCCGGAGTGTGGTCACGTCTTCTACGAACGCAAGAAAACAGAATCGTCGGGCGTCGCACCCGCTACTCCTGATGCGTTGAAGTCGGCCAGCATGCAGGAGCCATGCCCGCATTGCGGTGAAATGGTCCGGTCGGGTTTGGTCCGTTGTTGGAGCTGCAACCAGTTCATGCGCGCCGATGTCGCTGCGCGGTATCGTCAGCTCACAACGAATCCCCAGCCAATCATTTACAGCACGATTTCCGCCGAGAATCGGAAAGACTTTTTGCCTCCGAGAGCTGAAATCAAGGCTGCTGATGCGGCAAAAGTGGTTGACAACGACGATTTCAAACTCGGCTCCGGCGTAGACTCCGTGGAGGCGGATGATTTTGAAGTTAGTATTGGCGTTAATCCCGTTAAGCCCCCAGTCGCTCCGGCTAAAAACCTGGCGGTTCCTACCCCTGTAAATCAGCCTGTAAATCAAGTTGAGGGGCCGGATCAGCCCGAAAGTACGACAAAAATCAAGGGTAAATCCAAGGCAGCAGGAACTGCTCCAGAGCCGAATCCTCCCGGAACTCCTGGTGCGGCCGAAATTGCAATCAACGTACCGGTTTCGGCCCCCGCTCAGGCGACTTCCCGCAACAGAGTTGGGGAAGACGACTTGTTATCCTTCGCTGTTGAAGAGCAGAAGGAAGGCAAAAAACGCAAAAACCAGAAGAACGCTGAACGACTGCGGAAACAAGTACTCGTTCCGTGTACCTGTGGCGCATGGATTCGTGTCAATGAAGATCAGGCTGGCAAAACCCTGCGATGCAAACAGTGCAAACAGCCGGTTGTTGTACCGGGACTGAAGAAGAAGGCAGACAAGCAGGAGAAGCCCGCAGCAAAGGTCGAAGTTGGCTCCGTGCAGAAGACGGTGTCATGGGTTGATGACGCCTGGTTCCACGTATTGTCTCCGGCAGCTTTGGTGCTTAAACCTGGCAGTCTGACCGGCAAACACACCGAAGTGGATATTGCCTTCGATAACTCCGGTCTGCACATTTTAACTTTTGCTGGCACGAAAAAGAAACGGTCGATTTTCAGCTTTGGTGGTGGCCACAAAAAAGCAGATCATCTGGCTCGCCGTCAACAGATTCGAGAACAAGTCGCAAAAGCCGGTAACTTTGAGAACCTCGAGAACGTTGAGATTCGAAAAGTTGATGGATCACGTTCTGGCGAAGTAAGACTCGTACAGCCAGTGGCGAAAGTATCTGAGTCCATGTTTGCTGGCGTGCCGGTCTTCGGCGAAGGACGAATCGCCATCTTTTTGCCAATTGAACTTGATGGCGGAAAACAAGCATTCTTGTCGTTTTCTATCAGCGGATGGCGAGTCATCGCAGAGCAGTTCAAGTCGCTGTTCGGCGCGGAACTCAATGGCACGGAAAACGGAATTCCGGAGTCAGACAAGGCAGAGACTTTGAGCTGCTTTATGAATCAAAGTCGTATCGAATCAGTTAAGGGACTCATCTACTACCAAAAAGATGCGGCCTACACTTTGGAACTCAGCGGGCACAAATGTAAGTCTTGCGGCACGACAATCAGCGAAGAGGCACGCAAGGCGGCCAAACTGGGTGGCGTCAAGGGCAAGGGAATTGCGAAAGCAAAATGCCCAAAGTGTTCGAACAAGATGCAGGCGGAGTCACTGTATAAGATTGCTAAAGGGCCCCATTCAGGAAATGCTGGCTAGCGCTCGACCGACCTCTCGCCTCCGCCCGGCAAGTTCAGTGGCTACGCGTGATTCTGGTTGGGGCTGGGAATCGAATCCTTCTTGCCCGGAACTTCACTTCCGGACGCCTCCAATATTGACACCTCATACATTAAGGCTCTGAGCATTCTGCAGGCCACATAATTGCAGGCCGGCGAGTGGTCCCCATGTGTATCCCGGTGCCAAAGTATGCTCGGGTCTGGCTATCCACTTTGAGACATCACACCATTGAGACATCTCATCAGGGTACATTCGTTTCTCTGATGCCCGATTGCATCCACCCCCAACTTGACTCTGATTGTGATGCTGCCCTGAGCACGTTATCGTGCCGATTGCGAAGTGAACGTAAACGGCAGAAGATGACCAGGTAAACCCACGAGAGCATTCAAGTCAGGCATTCGAAACTGCACTCCGACAGCAGTGTTGGCATGAAGCGAGTCGTTGAATCACAAGAATGCGATCGTAAAACGGCGGTCCCCGGTAACTTTCGGAAATAACAGGCCTCCCATGCAGACAACAACATGGAACGGCATTTCGCTTTCTCAAATGATGCTGGGCACAGTTCAGTTTGGGATGCCGTATGGAGTTGCTAACCAGACCGGGCAGCCAGAATATCGAGATGTTGTCGCTATCGTGGATGCGGCAGTGACGGGAGGAGTTAACTGTTTTGACACGGCAGCAGCCTATGGTCAAAGCGAAGAGATCCTGGGGCGAGCCCTGAAGGAACTCGGCATTGGTCACAAAGTTGCGGTGGTCACAAAAGTCAGACCACTCACAACAGAGGAACTTGCAAACCCACGTCTTGCAGAATCAGCAATTCAGGCATCCATTGAACTTTCTCTGCAACGGTTGCAGCTTGATTGCCTTCCGATCGTACTTTTCCATCGAGAGTGCGACGCTGGATTCCTCAATATACTCGCGAGACTTCGCGATGAGGGAAAGTTAAAGCACTTCGGCGTATCGTGCGGCAATACCCCAGGAACCGCAGCAGATTTCGTTTCAGGAGGACATGCCTCGGCTCTGCAGATTCCTGCAAACATTGTGGACCATCGGCATTCTCGCAGCGGAATCATACAGAACTCGGTCTCTCGAAACGTCGCAATTTTCATCCGCAGTGTTTATCTGCAGGGGCTGTTGGCGATGGCAGAGGAAACTATCCCGGATAAACTTCGCGGCATCCTTCCGGAAAGACAACGACTCACATCGATTGCTGAAGACTCAGGTCTTTCATTAATGGAACTTGCGTTGCGATACATACTAACATTGCCTGGAATCACATCCGTACTGACAGGCGTCGAAACACTGGAGCAGGTCGAGCAGAATCTGGTGACGTTCGCCAGAGGAAGGCTTTCGGAAGACATCTTGTCCGCGATTCACCAGGATGTGACTGAACTACCGGAGGTGATCATCACTCCTTCCATGTGGTCCTTGTAACAACCGGGAGTATCGTATGAACGTGTCGACCTATCTGTTTCCACTATTCATGATCTTCGCCATGTCTGTCAATTCGGTTTTCAGTGATGACTCCACAAGAACACATCCTCCGTCCGTTGACGCGCAACTGATCTCAGAGTGCATGTCGATTCTTCGTGGCGGCCTCGCTTCTGAAGAATTCTGGCCGGCCATGCATGCCGCTGAAGCATTGACTTATGCGGGTGCGGGATCAGAAGTCGTCGCTGCCCTCAAATCGCGATTGCCGGACGAACAGGATGATCAACGACGCTGCGGTCTTGTGCGAGAACTCTATCGGGCCGGCGACCATAGCCATGTGCAGATCCTGTTTGATATTCTCGGCAATCTCTCCTCGAAAGGTCGCACGCATGCAGCGGAGAGCCTTTACAAAATCGCCCAGACGGCTGACAAGAAGTTGCTGCGTGAAGCGATGAATCAGTCCGAAAGTATCCCCTTGCAGATCATGGCCGCGGCGGCATTGGTCAAGGCTGACGATCCTGCCGCAATAGATCTGATTCGCCGACAACTTCAGTCATCCGATGCGACGACCAGAAACCTTTCGGCATGGGTGATTGGTCGACACGGGAACAAAAGTGATGCTGAACCGATCACAAACGCGTTGCGGAAAGAGATTTCAGCGACACCCCCTGATGAGATGTCCATCACGTTTCTGGCCATATCTCTGGCGTCTCTGGGAAACTCCGAAGGACGTACGGCCCTCGTGAAACAACTCAGTTCATCAAACCCATCGGCGAAAGCAATGGCGGCTGAGTTTGCAGGACTCAGCCGAACCACAGAAGCCCTCGAAAAGCTCAAAGAGCTTCTGAAAGACTCTGCGCTTGACGTTCGCATCCGGTCCGCTCAGTCAATTATTGCACTCTCCAAAGCAGCTTCTGCCTGAAAAACGCAGGGAATTCTGAACAGCAATCGGATCTGCAAAACTGCTGGTTTCGCCAGTAAATGCTCATACTTCGCCAAGACGGCACGATGGCGTAGAGACGTTCTGACGATGAATAAAAGACGCGTAATTAGAATCCAGACGCGAGGAACCGAGATGTATTCTGTCGCACGTCCACTTTCTCCGGCTGTCATCTTGCAAACTTCGTAAACACAACGATAAAATTGTCCACTCCCGAACGCTGGGCTAATCTATCCTCTGCCTCCTCCCTGCCTACAGGACGAATACCAATGATCGACTTTCATTTTGGTAAGGCTCATCGCAATTGCGAAGGATCATCCCGAAGAGATTTCCTCCGGGTCGGTGGTTTAGGACTCGGTAGCCTGACACTGGCAAACATGCTGCAGGGAAAAGCTAAAGCAGCAGAGCAGGGGATTCGTACGTCAGATAAGTCTGTGATCTGGTTGTGGTTGGGTGGCGGGCCGACTCAGATTGAAACCTTCGACCCCAAAATGACTGCCCCGTCCGAATACCGCAGCGTCACCGGAGAAGTGAAGACCGTCCTTCCTGGTGTCACGCTCGGAGGAAACTTTGAACGCATCGCTGGACTAGCCGACAAGATGGCCTTCGTTCGGTCGTTTGCTCACACAAACAGCGGTCACTCCGGTGGCACTCACTATGTGATGACCGGATACGATAATCGTCTTGCTGATAATGGAGCTGTGGCCGATCGACCATTCCTTGGTTCCATCATGTCGCGGATTCGCGGCACAAATCATCCAGAAACAGGCATTCCGACGTACGTTCGCCTTGGTGGCATTTATGCCGACGGTCCTGCATTTCTAGGAACCGCCTATAGTCCGTTTGATCCCGCTGGGGAAGCCCGCAGAAACATGTCACTCTCGATCGAACAATCACGGCTTTCCAATCGTCGGGCAATGCTTGAGGGTATCGACAACGTGAAGCGTGATATCGACCGCAAGGGCCTGATGGCGGGACTCGATTCGTTTGAAGAGCAGGCATTCAATTTAATCCTCAGTCGATCACAACAAGCATTCGATCTGAAGTACGAAGATCCCCGTGTTGTCGATCGCTATGGAAAAGGCCTTGGAGAACAGATGCTCCAGGCACGTCGACTCTGTGAAGCAGGCTGCGGTTTTGTCACGCTGCAACATGGTGGCTGGGACATGCACAGCAACATCAAGCAGGAAATGGATCGCCGCGGCCCGGAGATTGACCGAGCAGTTTCGGCACTGGTGGAAGATCTTGATCAGCGCGGAATGCTGGAGAACGTTCTGCTTGTAATCAGTGGAGAATTTGGCCGAACCCCAAAAATCAACGGCTCTTCAGGACGAGACCATTGGGCTCCGCTTAGCACCCTGGCGTTCGCTGGTGGTGGACTGAAGATGGGTCAGGTCGTGGGTGAGTCGGCCGAGAAAGCTGACGTCCCAAAAACGACTCCAATCACCCCTCAGGACCTGATGGCGACTGTCTTCCATGTACTCGACTTCGACAAGCGAATTCAGTTTACAAATCAATCGGGCCGTCCGACCTACATGATCGAAAATGGTCGCCCGATCGAAGAACTGATCTGACAAAACACTTCAGGATTCAACAGCGTGGCCCGTGTGTTCGACACACGGGCCATCTCTGTTCACAATGAGCGGCTCAAGGTTTCTGCACATCATGGGCAGGGCTTGTTGGGTACGTCTGTGATTCAGGGAGACGACACTGTGAATGCTGTTGTTCGTGTTAGGATCGTTCTTCTCGCAGCCGCGTCCGTTGCAATAAGCTGGAATCAGGCTCAACAGTCATCTGCGCAACAGACGTCGTTTTCACGAGCTGTGGTTGCCGCGGATCATGCGGCGGCCAGTGAAGCAGGAGCCCGAATCCTTCGCGAAGGCGGCAACGTAGTCGACGCTGCCGTTGCAACGTCGTTCGCTTTGTCCGTAGTGCGACCAGCGAGCTGTGGAATGGGCGGCGGCGGTTTCATGATGATCTGGGACGCCGATCAGCAAAAAGCTGTGGCACTTGATTATCGAGAACGAGCACCAGCCGGTGCGACGGCCGCTGCACTGCAAGACGATGACACGTCTCCCGAACCACCAAGTGTTCGAGGTGGTAAAGCCGTGGGCATTCCGGGAAACGTCGCCGGTTTGTGTTTTGCAGCAAGGAAATATGGCACTCTGCCAATTGCTCGCCTTGCACAGCCTGCAATTGATCTCTGCAAAAATGGTGTGGCAATTGATCAGCATGATCAAGAGGTTCAGGCATCGACCCTTAACAAACTCAAAAGCCATGTCGGTTATGAAGACCGATTCAAACTTCTGAAGCAGCTCTATTTGAACGCCGGAAAGCCATGGAAGCTCGGAGAGAAGTTCTATTCTCCACAGCTGAAAACGCTGGAGGCCATTGCCGCAAACGGTGCGGCAGGGTTCTACGAAGGCCACGTGGCGTCCGCGATCACGCACACAATCACTGCAGAATCCGGAATCTTTTCTGCAGATGATCTGGCAGCCTACCAGCCAACAGAACGAAAGACTCTTGTTTCAACATTCCACGGCAAGCAGATCATCACGATGCCACCACCATCCAGTGGCGGAGTCGCTTTGCTGCAAACTCTGCAGGCTCTGGAAGAGTGGGAAACTCTGTCACAAAAGAGCTTGAAATCACTACAACACAACAGTCCGGACTACGTCCACGTTGTCACAGAAGTTCTTAAACATGCCTTCGCTGACCGCGCGGAGTTTCTTGGAGATACCGACTTCGTTGAGGTGCCAATAGACAGACTCCTGAACCGAGATTACTCACGCGACATTGCAGAACGCGTCTCGATGACGAGTACTCTGGCACCGGAAAAATACGGTCGTTTCTTTCTCAACTCTGACGCAGGAACCAGCCATTTCTCCGTTATGGATGCGGATGGTAACGCTGTCGCCTGCACAGAGACGATCAATCTGACATACGGCAGCTTTCTCGTGGTCCCGGAGTATGGAATCATCCTGAACAATGAAATGGATGATTTCACAGCCAATCCCGGCAAGCCAAACGCCTTCGGATTGATTCAGAGTGAGGCCAATGTCATTGCCCCTGGCAAACGACCGCTCAGCAGCATGACTCCCACACTCGTCGTGGAAGATAACAAAGCGACCTATGCCTGCGGTGCCTCTGGTGGCCCTCGCATTATTACTGCAACACTACAGAGCCTTCTCAATCACACCGTATTCGAAATGTCGGCGGCTGATGCTGTCTCAGTAAGTCGCTTTCATCACCAATGGGCACCGAACGAATTGCTGCTGGAACCATCACTTAAGAAAGCGGCAGGCGATTTACTGACATCACTTGGGCATGTCGTCAGAAGCAGCAGCTCGCTGGCGGCAACACAGGCAGCCGCATTGGATTCCGGCAAACCATCCGGTGGCAGCGATCCTCGCAAAGACGGCCAGCCCGCCGGGTATTAATACGTTGTTGCACCAGACATGCCACATCCGAATCAAGACAGGACCAGGTGCAGAGCAACATGACCTTCGCGCTGTACTGCACACTCACCGCCTACGGCTTCCGAATGAAGTGTTCCGCAAACGAACGAATATGATGACCATTGAGAACGTGGAACATCCTCAGCTTCTCAATCGTAGCCGCACCAAATCGATTCATGGGCACATGCACAATCTTCTTTTTGTATTTACTGGCCAGCCTTCTCCATCCCGCGCCCGGCGGTGAATGACTCATGAGCGCAATATGCCGTTCGTTTGAATAGTGCAATCCGGCCGCAATCAGTCGTTCTTCCAGCGTATCGACGAAATCAAACTGCGGATCACGCCAGATATCACGAACCGGTCGCGGCGGAAACAGAAACATACAACCGCCATATCGAGCCAGCGCGATCCCGGGACCAATCATGTCGTCCGCAAAGTTCGTCGCAAACAACGACAACGTCGACTCATCATGGTTCTCGGCATGCCAGGTAATTCGCCATGGATAATCACGAGGATCGGCGGGAGAATCAAACAGCATCACAACGCAGTCGATTTTTCCTCGAGCCGGCGGAAAGACTTTGACATGCAATTCACCCAAATGCCAATTTCGCAGCGTTTCCCGAATATCCAGCCCGTCTTTCATGCTGGCAGAAAACTTCTCGGTCCGCGCGAGATCATTGCCGATCAAATCCAGAGCTACGTTTTTCACATGAGTCCGAAAGTTTTCGATCGCGACATCTTCCGGAGGCCAACTGCACTGACCATACGGATTCCAGGACTTCTGCCACTCCACTTTGGTGCGGAGGTCAGGGCGAGCATTCAAACGGCAACTTCGCCAGACCACAGGGTGTCCCGGCAGCCGGCAAACGGGCCGTAACTCTGAACCATCCGGTAAAATAGTCCGATCAATCCCGAACCGTATCTCCGGCAAATCAGAACTTGGCGCGAAGGGATAGTCACGAGCTGTTTCTGCGACGTGGATCGCATATTGATCGCCCGCGGTCTGCTGAGACGCAACGACCAGCGTATAAAGATCGGGCGTAAACCGCCGCTCAATCAACGACAGATTCCTGACGTACTTCAGGCAGTTCATCAGCAGTTGAGGCGTGATTCGACGAGCACGTGATTTGAATTCGTCTCGGTAACGATCCCGAGCATGAAGCAGCAACGATTTGATACCGTCAATCGACAGATTCTCATCATCGTCCAGTTCGAATCGAGCCTTCTCATAAAGTCCAGTAATGAAGGGAAGTTCTCCCAGCATAAACGTCAAAGTTCTGGCAGAAACTCCAAATGATTCTGTCGGCGTCTCTGACCACGCCGGCGGAGCAGGTCGTTCCACCGCGCTGTTGAAGGCATCCCGCAGCCACGGCCAGTCCATGATGTTACAGAGACACAGAACAGACTCGTGCTGCAGCGACAAACGATGCAGTTCACTGGCCATCCAATGGATTCGCTGGAACTGATCTTCATCCTCAGGAGCTGGCAACGCTGGCAGCACTGCCGCGGCGAATTGCTCCGGCCGCACTCGCTTCAGCGCATACGGATCAGGCAGAGACGCTTCTCGCGGAATATAGTGATCCGTTTCGATGTCGATGAAGGCGCGAACCATTCGCTCCTGCCGCGCAATTCGCAACGCTGCGATTACCGGCTGGCAGGGATCAATCGGAACGTAACTGGCTTCTGGCAGTTCATCGTCACCTTCTTCTTCATCACCCGTTGCAAAATCGGTTGTCGTCGACGAAAACGTTTGAACCGGCTGGCGTTGGAGAACCACAGAAACGCAGGGCAAACGCTCGACGGCGGCTTCAACGTCGGTCTGAAATGATGGCGGCAAAGGAACTGCAAGGCACGCAAATTTCTGCGCAAGCATTAAGCGACGAACTTCGACCGCAAAATCGCCGCTCCCGTGAATCACGGGAAAGAGGGTAATATTTCGCCCCAGAGTCAGGACTTCTGAAACTGCGTTCATGATTCATTCTGCAAAACTTGGAGGAACCAGACTTCACCCGGTTGATCGTACGCACTCAAAGCCGCTAAAGAAAGTCGGACAGCCCCAGGGAAATTGTGTGATCGGACGAAATTTCTATGCCCCAATATCGAGACAACCTGAATGTGCTTCGCCGAGCGTTTCCTCAGCCGGTTTCCGATCAGGAGCACGATGCGTGGTTTGTCTTCTCGGTCCTGCGAGCATTGGACCGCGTCGACGCAATGAAGTCGCAACGTCCGATACTGGGAGAGCCTCAACAAATCGACTTTTCAAAAGCTACAGCTGCCACCGTTCCGGACGAGATGAGTACTGTTGAACTGGTGTCCAGGAATCTCGTCGATCATCTGGCCGGAATGTTTATCTGGGGACATCCACGATCTCAGGTGAACGTGATTAATCCTCCGTGCATCCCAGGAATTCTTGGGACGCTGCTGCCCGCTATCTACAATCCAAACCTCTGCAGTGAGGAAGCCAGTCGAGGTGTGGCATTGGCCGAAGCAGAAGTCATCAGCATGACTGCACGCCTGATGGGCTACGATCCGAATTCGTCGGGTGGGATTTTTACTTTCGGCGGCACAGGAACTTTGCTGTATGCAATTCGTCTGGGCATCGAGAAAGCTGTTCCGGGAGCTATGCAGAACGGCATCCACGGCGAAATGCCCGTCGTGGTTTGTTCAGACCAGGCTCATTACGCCAACAAAACGGCTGCGTCATGGCTGGGCCTGGGTGCCAAAAGCGTTATCAAAATCCCAACGGCCCCGAACAATGAAATTCGAACGTGCTTATTGGAAAGCGAACTACGCCGTTTGTTGAAGGAAGGACGCCGTATCGCTTGTATCGTGGCTACGATGGGAACCACCGATGCTTTTGGGCTCGATCATCTTGAAAAGATCCGTGAGCTTCGCGATGCACTTGTCCACGAGTTTTCGCTCGACTACGTGCCCCATCTTCACGCTGATGCGGTGATCGGTTGGGCTTAGAGTGTGTTTCGCGACTACGACTTTGCTCAGAATCCGCTTCAGTTCCCGGATCGCACTCTTCGAGCACTCGCCGGAACCAATCGCCGTATACGCCAACTGCATCAGGCCGACTCCATCGGTGTGGATTATCACAAGACAGGTTTTGCACCTTACGTCTCAAGCGCATTTTTTGTGAAGGATGCCAGAGACTTAAGAATGCTGACGCGTGATCAGTCGACAACTCCGTACCTGTTTCAATCAGGCGACTACAATCCCGGGAAGTTTACGCTCGAAACCAGCCGATCAGGTTGTGGTCCGATGTCGGCTCTTGGCGCCTTGCAGTTACTTGGAAAATCAGGATTGCGAACGCTACTGGGGCATCTGGTGACGATGGCCGAAACGCTGAGAAATCGGCTGACTGCTCAACCCGCTATCAGTGTCATGAATCCGGAAAACTTTGGCCCGGTCACACTATTCCGAGTCTACCCGGACGATGTGGATACGTTTGAAATGCCGAAGCTTGAGCAGACCGACGCCAAATACGCGGCTCAACTGCATCGGTTCAATGACTACAACCGGCAGGTGTTTCAGGCCATGCATGCCGAAGCGCTGCGAGGTGATGGCGTGGTGATCTCAATGACCGATCGATTTCGAGAAACAGACTATGGCCAGCCTGTCGTCGCTTTGAAGTCCTACATCATGAGTCCGTTTTCCGATGAGCAGTACGTTCAGGCGGTCGTGGATTCTGTTGAACGTGCCAGAAAACAAGTAGCCGGGGTTTTCAAGTAGCCAATGGGCATTCAGAATGCGGAACCATGATGCACCCTTACTCTTCCATACCAGAGTTATCTCAGTCCGGCGATTCGTTCGGAGTGATCCGCATTCCTGTCGAACAGGATGTGCCTTTCACGCCTCGAGTGCGTGCCATTGTGGATTCGGCGGAGTTCCAGCGACTCGCCCACGTCACGCAACTCGCACTTGCTTCCCGTGTTTATCCCGGCGCCACTCATACGCGTTTTGAACATGCTCTTGGTGTTTATCACAATGCTCTGAAATATCTCTGGCAACTTGGCAGAGATCAGCGGTTCGCAAGAACAGTTTCTGTGCGTGACGCAGAAATCCTGATCGTGACTGCGTTGCTGCATGACATCGGCCACTGGCCATTCTGCCATCCGATTGAGGATCTGGGACTGCCGCAACTTCCACCGCACGAGGACTATGCACGCGAATTCCTTCGCCCCGGAACCGAACTGGGTGACGTCCTGCGAAAAGAATGGAAGATCGAACCCTACGAAGTACTGGATGTCCTCGTCGCACGCGACAACTCCCCCAGCAATCGCCTGCTTCGTTCGATCCTGTCAGGGCCTATCGACATCGACAAAATGGATTACCTGGTTCGGGACAGCCAGCACTGCGGCGTACCGTACGGGAAACACTTCGATCGCAATCGTCTGATAAATTCTCTGATCGTCAATGAAGCAGGAGACGGCCTCGCGATTACATCCAAAGGCCGCACGGCTGCCGAGATGATGGTGTTTGCTCGGTATGTGATGTTCTCGGAGGTCTACTGGCATCATGCTGTACGAGCCGCCACAACAATGTTCGCCCGTGCATTTTTTGAGCTACTGCCCAGGCTGGACATCGCAACCTTGTTTCGCCTGACAGAACCAGAGCTGATCCGAATCCTGAAGCAGACCGCAGAGGGAACCGACATCCAGACTTTGACGGACGGCCTGTTCGGAACTCGACGAAGAATCCACAAACGCATCGCCGAATTCAGTGTCTTCAATCAGGAACCGCTCTATCGAGCCATGCGTCAGAAGCCGTTCTCGCAGTTGGCGGTGATCTCATCGAAACTGGCCAAAGAACTGGGCCATGTCGCTGGTTTGGAAACGGGACGTCTCGACGTCCTGATCGACGCACCGCCGCAGCATCGAGAAGTAGAGTTCAACGTTCAGGTTTACACCGCGTCTGAAAAGAAATACCGTCCACTTCGTGAGCTGTCGCCGATTGTTGATTCGATGGCAAAAACTCAGTTCGACGACTGCGTGAAGAAAGTCCGCATCTACGGCACCGAAGAGCTGCGGAACGCCCTTCCGGAAAACTTCGACATCACTGCTTTGATGCACAAAGTGCTGAGCTGATTTCGCTGGGTGGCACTCCCACGCAGTGGGAGTGTGCCGCAAGCACAAGAAGCCTCAGTGAGGACTCTCTTCCTGAAGACAGCATGCCATGAAAATTCAACTTGCAACCCTGTGTTTCTTGTTGCTCCGCAAGACAGCCGGCCACTGAATCTGGATTTCCAATTTGCACAGGCGCGCAGAGCAACCGGAGTTTCTAGTCAGTCATCGCCAATGACAGCCTCACGCCGGATTCGGTAGTTCGTCGCATTCGCTTGCTGGATACACGACAGGACTCTTTCAGTAACAAAGAACAGGCGGAACTCGTCCAATGTAAAAAGGTCCCATTCATGCCATGAGTTGCGATCCACAGTCAGCTGCATTTCGGCGTTAAAGTTATAGGTTTTATCGCCGCATTCAGGACACTGTTTTATCAGGCGGGCACCAGTGGCCTCGATATCCACTGAGGCCACTGGCAAGTCGGTGACCTCCCAAAGTGGTTTGCCTGAATTTTGATTCTGAATCTCAAAAGTGTTCTCGTAAGAGACCTCGCGAATAGTCACACCATTTAAGTACGGCTCCATGATCTGTTTGAGGCGATCTGATAACAGAGTGCAGTCATCACTCCTGTGCCACGTGAAATCTCCCAATTGCCCTAGTGTGTGTCTTCGCTTTGACTTCGTCCAAACGAGCCGGCTCGACGTGTCCTTACGAATGCGCTTGGCCCTTCGGCAAAATGAACAAATCACGAAATCGGCTTCATTGACTTCCAGATATGTGCGCGCAAATGAGTCATAGTCGTGTTGGTCGCCAATGCTGTAGAAAGTCCGTCTTGTTCGACTACTCATGACCCAATTCCAAAATAGAGGCGCAACATTTCATCACGGACACGCCAGATATCGCTCGATTCAACCTGACCTGCGGCATCCTCAATCGCGTTCAGCCTGCGGAAGAATTCCTCATTGTATTTGGGAGGCTGTTAAGTCTACCTGCCTGTCTGAGCTTATGCATCTCTCGATGCCAACTCCACAAGGTTTGGCTGACCAGCCTTACCCTCGATTAGCTTGGGCTCGACTCTAACCTTTCCCAAGCTTGAGCTATGACCTCTCTCGGCGTTCCATGGGGAGAATCGATCAGATCTTCGAAGTGCTTCTTGAAAAGGATTTCATCGTCAATGATCTTTATTGGGCATCGTCAACGAGTCAATCCGTCGGCTCTTTCAAATCGTCTCCTTCCTTGAGTGGTAAGTCGTCGTAAAGCCCTCCGCTGGCCGGCACTTCCACGCAGTGAGAGTATGCCGCAGGCATAAGAAGCGTATGTGAGGACTCTCGACCTGAAGCCAGCGTACCATGTAAATTTAACCTGCAAATCTGTGCTTCTTGTTGCTTCGCAACACAGCCTCTTCAGGCTGTGCCACCCAGCGTGATTCCGTAAAGACTAAAGTAGCCGTCTCGCTCCGTAGAGACGAGCCTTTGATCTTTTGACTGCAATAATCAATGCCGGCGGCTCTGTGTGAACGCATCGTGAGAGGCTACGGGCCAGATAGCTGAAAGCAGGGTACTGCAAGGCTCGTCTCGGCGGAGCGAGACGGCTACTTCGGTTGATCCCGGATCTACGCTGCCACGTTCAATGAATGCTCATTCTACAACGGTTCAGGGCTCGCTCGAGAATCCTGCCAACAAGTGGGACCAGCAACGAGGGCGCAGTCTGAAGACCAGACGCAGCAGCATAGCGGCGCGGTCAGGAGACCGGCCACAACGTAAGACACTCCTCAGATATCGACCGCTGTCGCTAAAACTCTTGACTTTACACTTCTAAAATGACGCCGACAGAGTCGCCCTGTTGCACTCGGGGAAATGTGCGGAGGACAAGAACGATTCCGGATTGCTGAGAAAGGATGGGCATTGGTTCAGTTTGATCCAGCGGTATCACAAAGCCCATAACGTCCCCGGATCGAATTCGATCGCCAGGCCTGAGCGAAGTTTGAAAGTACCCGGTGCAGGGGGCCGGATTACAAACCTGCATGTGGCCGGAACCAGGATTCGTATCTTCGACGACGTAAGTTACTCGATCCGGTGGTGTTGCTCTATCAAGCATTCCTAACTCAGCCATGACGTTCAAACAACCATCGACGTAAGCATCGATTCCTGCAGAGCTGCATGTGGCGGACCCGAGATACTCGCAATAGATGGCTGGCACGTTGCAATCACGAGCGACTGAAAGACTGCGTCCTTCCAGATACGGCGATGTCCCCCAGATGGCCGGCAAATTGAACGCTTTCGCCATTCTCCGCTGATCACGAAGGACCTGCTCATTGGCATGCATCACGTAACCAGCAAGCGGATAAACCGAAAGCTCTGTTCCGCCTGTATGCAGATCGACGTAGTAGTCTGCAGAACGAATCATTTCGCTCAACGCCCAGGCCGTCTGCTCAGTGATAGTTCCGTCTGCACGACCGGGGCAAGTTCTTGCAAGATCTTTGCCGTCCTCACCGCACCGATGACCTCGCAGATAAGCCGACTCATTGACAATCGGCACCAGCGTCACGGTGCCTTTAAAACCCTTAACAGAAGAGTCCTGAGTCCGAAAACTCCGGATCAATCTCGTGATCGCGGAGATCGGTTCGAATTCATCCCCGTGAACCCCTCCGGTAATCAGCAGATGAGGAGTAGCGGGGCCGTTCTGAAACCGAAACTGTCGTAGCGAAACGGTCATGACTTAACCTGCACCGGCGGAACCAATTCAACACGGCAATCCTTGAATCGAAAACAGCCATCGACCGGCAACACAGAACCTGTGATATAGTCGGCATCGTCCGAAACAAGGAACACAGCCGCTCGTCCGATGTCTTCCGGCAACCCCAATCGTCCCCACGGAAGTTTTCGCCCTTCGTCAGCGATCGTCTCTTCCGAGAAAGTCACATGCTCACCAGGCGTGTCGATCCATCCGGGCTCGATGGCGTTGACATTGATGCGATGCGAACAAAGCTCTACCGCAATAGATCTCATCATGTGATTCAGTCCGGCTTTCGCTGCACCATAAGCCACGCAGAGGCCGATGGGCATTTCGGCCTGAACGCTGGAGATGAACACGATCTTGCCGCCATTTCCCTGAGCCACCATTTGCCGGCTGACCAATTGACTCATATGAAAGCCACTGGTAAGCGTGCCCTGAATCGTGCGTTCGAAATCCTCAGGCGTATAATCCAGAAAGGCTCCTCGACGACTATACGCCGGATTGCTGATCAGAATGTCAACGCGTCCCACCGCTGACATCATCTGACTAAACAATTCTTCGCAGCCCGTTCGTGAAAAAACGTCCGCCGCGATTGGATGACAAACTCCTCCGAGACTTCGGATTTCATCAGCAGTAGCCTGCAAATCAGTACTGCCAGGGCGGTCGTTGATCACAGCTTCCGCCCCGTTCATCGCCAACTGGATCGCGCATCCCTTGCCGATTCCACGACCAGCCCCGGTGACGAGAGCAACTTTGTTCTGCAGTTTCATGGCACTTCCGTAGCAAGATCAGAGAGCAAAACTATTTGGCCGCATCAAACGCTGCAGAACACTCCTGCAGCATTCTCATGATCGCACCAAATTCACCGCCATGATTCATCAGCTGCCCGCCCTGACGATGCCGCTGCTTCAGGATCTCCGGAGTTCCGGCCGGCGCGCCCCACGCTTTGCCGTTCTTGCTGCAGGCGGCGGCGACTTTCTCGAAGCACTTCTCCATAGTCATCTCACCGTCACTGAGCTTAAGTCGAAGCCCAAGGTCGCCGGGGCCGATGAAGACACCGTCCAGGCCGGGGACCGCAGCGATCTCTTCAATATTGTTGACGGCTTCCAAAGTTTCAATCTGAACAACCAGAAATGTCTCCCGGTTCGCTTCCGACGTAAAGACATCGGCTCCATCAACCATGTAGTCAGCATCGAGCCCTGCGCCATCAAGACCTCGATCACCGATCGGAGGAAACTTGACAGCATCGACAAGCATCCGAGCCTTCTCTGCGGTGTTGACAAGAGGAATCATGAGTCCGGTCGCTCCGTCTTCCAGATACCGATAAAGCCGCGTCTTTTCGAGCGTTGGCGGACGCAGCATGATGTCGATATCGTGCAGATGCGAATGCGTCAGAAGGTTCTGAACATCGCGATCGGGCATGCTGCGATGCTCCAGATCCAGCCAGATACAGTCAAAACCAAAATGAGCAGCCTGCTTGACAAAGGCCGGGATGTAGTGCCCTAGACAGCACATGCGAACAGGTTCGTTCCGACGAATCCTGGCGAGCGTCTTGCTTTTTCTCATGAGACTTCCGTTACGCCGATTTCTATTTCAAGAGCCTTTGTGAACAGTCCCGGGAACATATCCGGAACAGTGATCCCCGACACCGGGGCTATGTATTGCAACCGCGTTAAGGGCGAACGAATTCAGGGGTATCTATTACACTGTGAAAACTGTCGACCGGAACACGCCCAACCTACTGAATCCGCAACAGCTGTTTTCGTGTTCGCACGAACAAAGCACCGTCAGCAATGGCGGGTGACCCCAGAACGGGATCCCCCATATCATTCACGGCAAGGATCTTTAGTTCCGGACCATCCTGCAACACCACGATGCTGCCGTTCTCACTGGCAATGAAAATCTTCCCGTCGCCGTAGACTGGCGACGCAAAGTAATTCGCAGCATTGTTGATCCGAACTGGCCCGAAAACAGACTTACCTTCTGCAGTGTCAAAGCAGGTCGCGATCCCGCCTTCTTTGACCAGCAGCATGCGATTATTGACGACCAGGGGAGAGACAATGTGATCGGTATGCTTCGTGGAATGCTTCCAAAGCAGATGAGTTGCGGTCACATCACCACGTCCGCCACCTTTCACCGCCATCACAAATTCATCGGCCGGGGTCTCTGCACTAAACGACGCTCCGGCCCGGTTATTCGGAGCGAGGAATGCGATATCCAGTTCTTCACCCTCAAGATCACCATCTTTATCCGTATCACCACGATCGAATGTCTTCTTGTAAAATGCGTCCGGAACTGGTCTCTTCCCGAAGAAGGCCTGCACCTCGTCTTTGGTGATTTTGTTATCGCTATTGCCTGTCTCAGCCTGATCGATCGATGCCAGCCACTGACTGGCAATGCCCTTGCTCTGCAGCGAGATATAAATCACACCATCCTGACAGACAGGAGTCGTTTTGATATTCCGCAACAACGTGCGAGCCTGCCACAGTCGCTCACCGGAGCGAGGATGATACCCAACGAGCAGTCCGGTTCCGGCAACCACAACTTCGTCACCCTGATCCGTATGACAAATTACAGGATGTGAATAGTTGACCGCCATGTCATTGCGATCGTCCTTCCAAAGAATTGTCCCGGTCTTGGAATCGAAGGCATACATCGCCGGGTGCAGATCATCATCCTGCACAAAATAGACGACACCATCGTGCAGAACCGGCGACATCCCAGCACCCCACTTGAACACAAAGTAGGGAACTGGAAGCGTCTGCTGCCATACGTCGGCCCCTGTTTTGGCATCAACACTGACCATGCCCAACGTCGTAAAGTAAAAGTAAACACGATCGGCGTCTGCAGCAGGCGTTGTATACGCATGACTGTTGGTCAGATGGATCTCATCCACATCTCCAACCGGCCATGTTCGCATCCAAAGCTGTTCTCCTGACGCGGCATCAAAGGCGTAAAGTCCGACCGTTTTCTCATCCACCATGGCTGACGTGAAAACACGGCCTGAAGCGATGACCGGACAACCGATGCCGTCGCCAAGTTTTGCCACCCATTTGACATGATCAGTAGAAGAGAACTTTTCTGGCAGCGGTCCCTGCGTCTTTGAAACTCCGGAACAGTTTGGCCCCCGAAACTGAGGCCAGTCTTCGGCCTGAACCGAACAAAACATCATCGCAGCGATGCAACAGAGCAATCGTACCATGTGCAGGTCTCCATTTTCTGGATGTTCACAAAGCGAGGTGTGAAAAGGCGGGAGGCCATGGTGTACTGCCGAACAACGAATCACAAAGCTCGGACATGAGCCACCAGGTTCAATCAACGTTGTGAGGACATAGCATCCGGGCTTTCAGGGTCAGGTAACGGTAAACGCTAATCGATTCAGCACCAACTGCCAACCGTTCGCTTGCATTCCATTGCTAACTGTCTTGCAATCCCCGCGCACTCACCACACTTTCTATCCCCAGAATGATCGAGTCTGATTAAACATCAATAACAGGCAAACGGAGCCTTACGAAGTCGAGGTTCCGCACGTTTCGGCACACGCTGTGCAACACGATGAAAGCCATGGAATTTCCCAGTAACTGTCGAAGCCTGTGCTCATTCTCTAGTCGAGGTTGATCAACTTCGGCGCGAAACCTTTCCGTGCAACCTCTCGGCAGAGAATCGCGGTGCGTGAAAAATGCACCGTGCACCGGACACCAGCGGGTACAGCATGATCAACTCCTGTTTTTGAACTGGAACTCCGGACATGGTCGAATCAGCCGACTTTGTGGTGAAGTCACTCGGCCTGTGCCGCGTCGACTCTCCGCTGGCACCATTACTCGCAGCACGAAAACAATCCATTAATAATGTCGACGAATCGGATCGAGTGCTTTTCGATGACATCGCCTCAATGGCCATCGAACGCGGTGTCCCGACGAATGAGCTTCCTGGCTTTGAACCAGCCGGCCCAAGGAAGAAAATCTACTTTGATCCTTCGAAAACTCATGCTGGAGTAGTCACCTGCGGCGGACTCTGCCCAGGATTCAATGACGTCATCCGCGCGCTCGTGATGGAACTGACGTTTCGTTATGGCGTGAGAAAGATCTCTGGATTCCGCAATGGCTACCAGGGTTTCGTGGCTCGCCACAGCCATCCCGTCGTTCAATTGACCCCGGATCTCGTAAGCCATATCAACGAAGAAGGTGGCACGATGCTGGGGACCTCGCGCGGCCAGCAGGATCCCGCTGAAATCGCGGATTGCCTGGAACGCATGGGGATCAACATGCTGTTCGTCGTCGGCGGCGATGGCACTCTGCGCGGAGCTTTGGCAATCACCAAAGAGATAGCCGACAGAGGACTTCGCATCGCTGTTGTCGGCATCCCCAAGACCATCGACAATGACATCATGTATATTGATCAGAGCTTTGGGTTTCAGACGGCCTTTTCGATGGCGTCGGAGGCGATCCGGTCAGCTCATGCAGAAGCCATCTCATCACCGAATGGAGTCGGCCTTGTCAAAGTGATGGGGCGACATTCAGGATTCATCGCCTGTTATGCGGCTCTTGCCAAAAGTGATGCCAACTATGTTTTGATTCCTGAGATTGGATTTCAACTGGATGGCCCTCAGGGGTTACTGGCTAGCCTGCAGGAACGTCTGAATCGACGAGGACATGCAGTAATCGTAGTGGCCGAAGGAGCAGGGCAGTCGCTGTTGAATGAATGCCCTAAATCCACTGATGCCTCCGGGAACGCCCGCTTGGGCGATATCGGCCTGTTTCTGAAGGACAGGATCAATGCTCACTTCGCCGAACAGGGCATCGAGTTAAATCTGAAGTACATTGATCCCAGCTATTTGATTCGCAGTGTGCCGGCAAATCCGTTCGACAGCGTTTACAGCTTACGACTCACGCACAACGCCGTTCATGCAGCGATGTGCGGCCGAACGGAGATGGTCGTCGGCCGATGGCACGGGCGATTCGTGCATGTGCCAATTCCGCTGGCAATTCGTCAACGCAACACCGTCGATCCCTATGGCGATCTCTGGATGTCGGTGCTGGAATCGACCGGACAGCCGCCATCTTTTGGTGAATCGGTACCAAGCCATTAGCTAGGCAAAACACAGTAGCCGGCCACTCTGCTGATCTTCACCCACGACCAGACAGCCTTCGCCAATCGCGACTCCCGCACTTATTCCTTTGCCGGCATTGAACTTCCACACCTCGGCACCGGTATCCAACGAGACTCCGTAAAGATTACCATCATTCGAGCCGAAAAAGATCCGCCGATCAACGACCGTACCGGAGCTTTCAATCTTCGCCCGAGTTGCAAACGTCCACTTTGCAGCACCAGTCGCTCGATCAACCGCGTGCAAATGCTTGTCGTGACCTCCGACCAGCACAAGATCATCTGTCACGGCAGCAGATGCATGAAACGGCATCTTGCGAGGCCCCTCATAACGCCAGACGAATTCGCCCTTCCGCCAGTCCACGCAGACAATCATTCCGGTATGAGTTCCCACGTAGAGCAAATCACCGACGATCGCAGGTGATGCGATCAGAAACGACTCCAGCGGCATATCACGAAACTCTTTGCCGGTTTTTAGATCGATGACTCGGAGATGTTCATCACATCCCGCCAGAAAGGTGAAGGTATCCGCGATACCGGGCGAGCAATTAATGCGGTCGTTCGTCTGAAATTTCCAGACTTCCTGGCCATCCTTCGACAGACAGTAAAGGTAACTGTCATGCGACGCCAGCAGGAGCTTATCTTCAAACAATGCAACGCAGCCGGCGATCTCCGCGCCACTGGCAAATACCCAACTCTTCTTACCAGTCGCTCGTTCCAGGGCATGCAGAACGCCGTCTTCGTCACCGATGTAGATCATCGTCTCAGTCACCAACGGCGTTGCTTTAAAGCCGGCCGCAAACTTCTTTGGATCCGGG
Organism: Candidatus Kuenenia stuttgartensis; assembly: GCA_945861975.1. Taxonomy (GTDB): domain Bacteria; phylum Planctomycetota; class Planctomycetia; order Planctomycetales; family Planctomycetaceae; genus SXXK01. The sequence continues at coordinate 23,077 of CAMAXD010000047.1, forward strand.
TCTTCAATCGAACGATACTTCCAGATCTCCTGTCCGGTCTTAAGATCGAAACAGTGGAGATAACCACACAAGGCCGGCGCGAAGACTTGCTCACCAACGATGGCAACTCCTGCCACCCAACCATCAGGAGAAGCCACTTCCCATTTCAGTTCAGGCTTCTCAGCCAACGCACATTTTGCAACACCACGTTGATCAGGGGTTCCTCGAAAAGATGGCCAACTGGTTTCTGAAGGAGCATCCACGGTTGCTGGCCGAGCAGCCGCCAGACTCGGAAGCGACCAGCCCGCAGCAACCAGAACAGAGGCCACACC
>CAMAXD010000048.1 GCA_945861975.1 Candidatus Kuenenia stuttgartensis
CTCGGCGGAGCGAGATGGCCACAGTAGCCGTTTCGCTCCGTCGAGACGAGGCCTTGCCGGGCGCCATGATTGAGGAACCGACAGACCGATTTTCAACACCAACCTCACGGACGCCGTTTGAATTTTCCAGTCGGTTTTGGCAGCGCCAAATGCATAGTTTAAGGCTCATCTCGGCGGAGCGAGATGGCCACAGTAGCTGGCCCCGGCTCATTGTAGAATAATGCGATGGGTCGCGGCAAAGGGCAACCAGGCGTTCTGGATCGCGTTGAATTAACATTGGGCTAATTCGTTTGCCAGTGCGTCGTCCCATCTATTCAGCGGTAACCCGGGGATGAATATCCGATGAGTGCGCAGTGGTTCGGCAACTCTGCGGCATTTTGTAGTTCACATTTGCGTATCGTTGCGATGCTGCATCTGAATCGTATTCCGAGTCAAGCGATGCACCTCCGTCAGGTTACGAAACAAAACTTTGCATGGCAAGGTGAGTGGATTACAAAATGCTGCGCACAAAATGATGCCACAGTTCGGAAGTCTGCAGTCTCGATTGATGACGCCGACGATTCAGGCGAGCGGTTGGATGTCAGTCCAATAAATGCAGTTTCTACAGAGAACCGCCACCACCGGAATCAAGCGTTCTCTCTAAACGCTTTGCGATTCAGTTTCCAGGTAAGTCCCTCGGAGGCAACACGCCACACGGCTCGTCGCCTCCGCAATTCATCTGTGTTAATCTGCGTTCATCTGTGGTCACCATTGTGAATTCATTCCCCGAACTCAACTCTGGAACAGATGCGAGATTCGAAACTCAGTCGATCGTGATCAGTGAATCAGGCAGTTCGTTGATGTCAGAACTTTGGCGAGGCAATGCGGTGAAGAGTTTTTCGGAGGCTGCTTCGATTGTTTTGCAGATCGCGTCTGTGGGTGATCCCTGCTTTAGCTGCATCGTCAGTGAACTGCAAAGCTCATCTAACGTGGCCTGCCCGAGGGCTTTCAGAACCTGCTCGTCAGCGAGGATCACGGCGACATGTTCGAAGAGCGAAAGATAGATCATCAACCCGCTGCCGGATTCCGTGTGATGAATCCGCTTGTCGAAGAAGATCGCCTGAGCAGATTGCTGGACCTCTTCCTGCATTTGACGTGACGATGTAAACAGTCGACGCACCGCAGGAATTCGCGAGCCGGCCGCGACGCCCAGCATGAATCCGACGACCATGGCCACAATGAGCTTTCCGGCCTGAAGCAGGGAAGGATCTTTATCCCAACTGCCGGATTCCATGGAGATCGGCGATGCCGGCCAAAGAATGGCGGTCAGGATCATCAACACAATCCCCAGAAACAGCCCGACGAGATCTTCCGCGCGGTCATAGCGTCCGGATGACGTCGCTACCACCGGCACGATCTCTGCCGATGTTTTCAACTCGGCTGTACCAACACCTTGATTGATTCGTTTACGGTCAGCATCGGAAAAGAAACTTGCGGCAGACAACATGGGAAATCTACTTTCACATCAATAGGAGTGTTCTGAGTGGGAATTCAGGGAACGCCGCCCAATCACCAGGAACCGCTCGAACCACCACCGCCGGAAAAACCGCCTCCAAACGAGCCGCCAGAGAATCCTCCTCCACTGCTTCCGCCACCAAAACCGCCGCCACGATGCCTGTTGCTCGTGGCCATCGCGTACAGAATTGCTCCAAGGATCGCAAAGATCGCAGCCCACATCGCCCAGGCGAGCCCACTGGCTCCATTGCGATACAACGAGACGGCGGTAAAGATTCCAACACCGATCAGCAGCACCACGGCAATCGGAAACCATGCGGGAGTCTGTGGCCTGTGCTGCCCCTGCCCCTGAAAATAGTCCACTTGATTGGTCGGACCGGGAAGACTGCCGCTCGCTGCAGGAGCGACCCCCGGCATGGGCAATTCACGAGCCATCGCGTCCATTGCAACAACGCCGGCTTTGATGCCTCCCGAGAAATCCTGACGCTTAAAGTGAGGAATGATTTGATCATCCATAATGCTCTTGCACAACTGATCTTTGTCGCGATGCCAGCCCGCTCCCAGTTCAATGCGAGCTTTCCGGTCGCCTTTGCTGACGAGTACCAGGATTCCAGTGTTCCACAGTTGGCCGTTAAGTTCTGCCTGACCAATCTCCCACTGGTCAAACAGGAGTCTGGCAAACGTCTCAATCCGCATGCCGTTACCACCATGATTGCTCATCCGGTCAATGGTAATCACGATGATGGGCGTCGCTTTGTCGGTAAGCAATTTATCACAGATCGCAACAATCTCAGCTTTGTCAGGCTGAGTGAGCATGTTCGCATTGTCACGGACGAATTCCCGATCCCCGGGGCGATCCAGAGAAATCTCGGCGGCTGCTGAAGTCGTCGTCGCAACAATCAGTGCGACAAGGAACGCGGACAGATGTCGCAGCATCAAACAAGCTCCTGGTGAAGATTGGTAAACCGCAATGCTACGCGGCGAAGGGGCGGAAGAGAAACTTCCTAAGTACCCGAAACGCAGAAAGGGTAAGAGCCGATCACCCAATTCATCAAGAATCTGAGCCGGCGGACGCTCTGTGGCGAATTTATGAATGAACGGCCTGCGAGCAATACTGGCTAAGGACCTGTGTCTCAATCGTTGTCCAAAGTGTCGCCCCTAACGCCGTTTAACTCCAAACTGATGGCCAGCGGCGAGGCAGTCGCAGAGCTGGCAGGCGACTTCGGTGATCTGGATCATCGACGAATCTCGCGACAGCCGTTGCTGAATTCTGCGTGCCAGCGGCCCGTGTTCCAGAATGTTCTCAAAGGCACGCTGAGTTTCCGCGTCCATCTTTGGACTCGTTTGCTCATACAGATGACGCCAGAGTTCATGTAGACTGCAGGAGCTTGCTCGCGTGTAGCCTAACAGTCGCAGAAGATCCGGATTGTTGATCGTGGCGAGTTCAGCCTTGTCGATCGACTCCAGCAGCAAAGCGTGCAACGGCTCAATCTCGACGGCCTGTTGATCTTCCAGAGAACTCCATTTTTCATCCGTCAATGCCTGCAGCACGGCGGCAGTGACCTGCAGCACGGCAAGATCGGCAGCCGGACATTCCTGAATATCGATGACGCGAATCTCAATCGATCCACGACCGAATCTCGCAATGGCTCCGCGAGCATTCAGAAACTCATCCTGCAACACACCGTCCGGATCATGCGGCGCGATCTCGCGGAACAATGGATCAAAAATCTGTCGATGATATTCCGCTTCAGTGAAGGCTCGCTCCGGAATGACTTTGCCAGCAACCATGGGAATGCGTTTGGAATTGGTGCGATAGACATTCAGCCGATTATCCATGCGGCCGGTCAGGCGACCCTCCACAACTGGCGAGGCGGCCGCGATTGCGGGCAGTAGCGGCAGAATCAAACGCACGGCGGCATGCAGTCGACCGAACTCGGCATCGTTCGCGAACGGCAGATTCAGATGGACGCTCTGCAAGTTGGCCCAGCCGTGCCCTCGACAATCAAAGATGCGATTGAACGCTTCATACACCGCGCTATAGTCGTGCGGCCACAACCGCATTTCTCGAAACGGATCCATCCATGGATGCATCGCCGAGGGCATCAGCATTCCGTTGAGCGATTGCAGTCGCTTGTTAATCTGCCGAATCTGACTTTGGAATTCATTGAACAGCCCCGTCAGCGATGGAGCTGGAGCGGACGTCTTGAGTTCAACCACATGCAACACGAGTTCATTGGACCACGCGATCCGGCCTCGTTCAATTTCTGATTCGATCTTTCCGCATTCGGCTTCGATCAAGCGGTCGCAGGCTGGCAGGACATCCAGACTGTCCTTGGACACAATCATGTATTCCAGTTCAACGCCGTAGGCTTCAAATAGTCCGAGTCTTTGCTGAGCGATTTCTGTCACGGCGTTTCGAATCCCCGGAGTTCATGGCTGGCGCAGATTTTCAAGAAACCCGCGGCAAAATTGGCCTGCGTATTTCCTCCGCACGGACGCTGAAGTTCCACGCGGAATGGGGCGGAACATACACGTTCGAGCGGTTTCAGCACAACTGGGGCTGTTTTGTTTACTGGCGGTGGTGAATCGCGATACTTCTGAATAACTCGCTTTTAATTTTCGTCCATTTGGCGTGTGTTGAGCATTTTTGTCTAACGGCTGTTAAACGCCCTTAAACGCAATACTGTTCAATAGTTGCAGCGGAATACGTGGGGCAGGTTTATAACTTGCCAGAATGCCCCGGATGAAAGCCCGATCTCCAGCATTTCCCTGGCACCGTCGGCAGGTTGAAAACCAGCCCCACACGGAAAACTGAACGGTATTTCCGTTCAACGACGAACGCAACGGCCAATTCGTACCGTTCCACTAACGAACTAATGTCCAATACGAGTCAATCAAACGACCGGGTTCACCCCAGTGATTTACGGGCTTCTGCACCACTTCTGGCCTCACAACCCGAAACGTCGGTGAGGGATCACGTGACCGGCGTTCTGCGGATGAGCAGCGTTCTAATGAGCAGCGTTCTGATGACCAGCGTTCTACGGAGGAGGTCCGTGGCTGACGCTTCGGGTTATGATCAGTGAACGCCAGAACGGACAACCTTCTGAATCTCGCCGACGTCTATGACTTGCTGTCCAACGAGTCAGGTCGCACCCCGGTCGCTCTTGAGAAACACTTGAAAAAGCAGGTCGTGTTCTCGCCCTGAGGCGGTTGCAGCCTATGATTCCGCGACTTCAAGGTTCGGCTTTTGGGCATTCGCTTGGCTTAAGCTGATAAATGACACCGAACCCGCGGCTGACTAATCACCCTCCCCGAGCGTTTCCCTAGAATCGTCATGTCTGGAACTCAATCCTCATCTGAGACTGACGCGGCCCTATCGCAGACTGCGGAACTGTCTGCGGAGGCCGCCGCACAGATCCAATCTCGCTGCATGCTGCTGGGATTGTTCGCCGCCGTGACGTACTCGGTGGCCAACCTGGCTTTGCGAGGACTCTCCAAAACCGACGGCGGAACCGGGTGGGACATGTGGGTCGCGGGCACCAAAGCATTCCCGACGTTCGCCGTAGCGATCTTCCTGTTCACTCGGCGACGGCTGAATGGGCTCACGACCTTCCCCGAATGGAGCCTTGTCTGGCCGATCGCAGTCGCGGCGTTGTTTAATCAGCTTGGAGGCAACTTCGCGTTTCAGATGTCGTTGCGAGCGATCGGGCTGGCCATCTCGGTGCCAATCTGCTTCTCGACGATCATCTGCAGCGGGGCGATTATGGGACGCATTATTCTGAAGGATCAGGTCTCCGTTCGGACAGCGATCAGCATTGCTCTGATGATCGCTTCAATCGCCTTTCTGTCATCGTCCGCGACTTCAAGATCTTCCGATACGCCCGAGACAGTGTCCACGGCGGCGTTGAGCGTTCCTGCTGGTGTCGGGTTGTCGATGTTCTCGGGGATCTGTTATGGCGTTACCGGCGTCTACATTCGCCGCGCTGTTCGATCGCATATGCGTGTCGAGGCGACTCTGTTTCTGTTCAGTGCGGCCGGTTTTCTGGTGCTGTGTCCGATCAGTTTATGCATCCTGCCGTGGTCGACAATTACGGCAATTACTCCCACTGAATGGCTGACGATCGCAACGGCCGGGACATTCAATGCGATCGGTTTCTACGCGATTACTCACGCCATGCGTTTCCTGACGATCAGCCGGGCGAACGTGATTAATGCCTCACAGAACGCGCTGTGTGCCGTGGGAGCAGTCTTCCTGTTCGGCGAGCAGATGAACATCATCGGCATCCTCGGTTTCGCACTAACGATCGCTGGTCTGCTGTCGCTGGGACGCCGGTGATATTCAAATGACTTCGCGTTTCCAGGCGATGATGTCGTCGAGAATCTCATCGAGCGTGGTCACCGGCTTCTGACCGATGGTTTCGTACAGTCGATTGACGTTGGGAACGCGACGCTGAACATCTTCGAAGTCTTCGCTGTAAGCCTGAGCGTACGGCACGAATTGGACTTCGACGTTCGGGTTTGTCTTCGCGATGACACGCTTGGCCAGCTCCAGAATTGAAACCGGCTGATCGCTGCCGATGTTGAAGACTCGGCCTTCCGCGGATTCCGTTGCCATCAGTTTCGAGATGCACTGAGTAATCTCGCGAACATGCGCGAAGCAGCGGACTTGAGATCCGTCGTCGTACACAATGACCGGACCGCCACGCAAAGCGGATTCGACGAAACGTGGCAAAACCATCCCATAGTTACCAACCTGTCGTGGTCCTACGACGTTGAAGAAACGACCGACGGTTACGCCAAGGCCGAACTTTTTGTGATAGGCCAGAGCAAGAAACTCATCAATTGCTTTTGAACAACCGTAAGCCCAGCGAGGTCGGCTGGTAGGGCCGAGATGCAGGTCATCGTCTTCGACCCATGATTCGCCGGGATGCTTCCCGTAAACTTCGCTGGTTGATGCGAGGAAGAATTTTTTGACAGATCCCTGCACGGCCAGACGCAGCAGGTGATCGGTCGGGTAGATATTGGTTTCAATTGTTCGCACGGGATCGTCGGCAACAAGCTTCACACCCACGGCGGCGGCCAGGTGGAAAATCATATCCACGCCATGCACCGCTTCGCCTAATGCGACGGGATCGGTGATGGATCCATTGCGTATTTCCAGGCGGCTATTGTGCTTCACGGCATCCAGATTATGAGCGCGGCCGGTGGACAGATTATCCAGCACCACCACGACATGCCCCTGACTCAGCAGGAGTTCAGTCAAGTGACTGCCAATAAAGCCTGCTCCGCCTGTAACCAAACACTTCGCCATCGTTGTCGCTGTCCTTTCCTGTTCCGGCTGATCGCTGGGCGGTTATCGCCGACTGCGATTTCTCATGCTGAGACGATACCAGTAACACAGCGATGAAGCGACTGAATGTCGAATTCGCGAGGTGATTGAAGCCGGGTTTCCTGCCCCAACACTGCCAACACGATTCTCCGGCAGGACCGTCGCCCGACGAAATGCCCGCGGGTTCTGGCCATTTGCGGCCGTTAGAGTTGTCCGCATAGTCTTTACGACCGTTATGTTCAGAATCCTGATCATAATCATTAAACAAGTCGTAAACGCCTCGATGCGCATCATCAGATCTCGTGAAGCTTCGGATTTGTTGGCCGGAATGCGTATCTCTCTACACTGAAAGACTTTGCGCGGGTAGTCCATCTGTGACAACTGTGCCGATTTTGCCTCTGGCACAGGCTGTGCTTATTGCTCCTGATGTTGTGACGTTAACGGTTGCAACAGTTGTGAGGAATGAGAGAACGGTCCTGGCTGCCACTTACAGAGAGCCATCCAGGGCTGTCCCGAGAGAGACATTCCATCGCACTGCAACCCGCTCCGTTCACAGCGAGAGAGGGAGAAGGTGGCCTGAGAAACCACCTTCCAGCGGCCTGAGAAACCGCGCTCGGCTGAAACGATTTCAGCCGCATTGTTCGTCCGACGCGAAAAGGGGTTGTGAGAGGCCCCTTTTTCGCTTCGGGTGAGCGAACTCCTTTTGACATCTCATCGAAACACTTCTCAACGAAACATCACGCACTCAGATCGTCGCTGATCGCCGCGGTTCACGCAGGCTGCTCGCCGTCTGACGGTGCCACATGAAGTCATCGAATACGGATCCGGCTGGCAGGCCCGCTGATCGTCTGCAGAACGAACACCGCAGCATGGGTTTGCGGATCTCTTTCCCTCTGGTGTCGAATTTTGAGAATTGGAGAATTAGAATGTTGAATCTGCTGAAGGCTCTTCGGCAGGATGAGCACGGAGTGATCCTGTCCGCTGAAATTGTCATTGTCGGATCGCTGCTTGTGATCGGATTGATTACCGGCATTGCCTGTTTGCAGAAGTCGGTGAACGGCGAACTGCAGGACCTCGCAGGTGCCATCGGTGCTTTGGATCAATCGTACTCATTCTCCTCGTTTCGCAAGGCCGGAACTCACGGAAGTTGCTGTGCGTATACGGCGGGCTCGTCGTACAGCAACTGCGAAAACGACAGTCAAAAATGCGGCGATATCGTGGGATACGGCGAAGTGCGTCAGGTCCAGGTATCGGCCTGTGGCGTCTGTGGCGGAGCCTCAACATCAGGATGTTCCTCCTGCGGCGCCATCGCCAACTCCGGTACTTATGGAACGGCACCGTGTGGAACGGCACCGTGTGGAACGGCACCCTGCGGTAAAGCTCCTTGCGGTTCCGTGAACGGGGCTCGCGTCATCGGTACGGGAGTTCCGGGAATGAAAGTGACCGAATATCCTTTGTCTCCACGAGCCGAACAGGTTGCACCAGTTGGGGTACCCGGATGTCAGGATTGTTCGTCGACAGAAGTTCCTAACGGTTCGGCGGTGCAGCATTCCTCTGCAGATTTGATCGTTGTTCCAGCGGAACACGGGCCGCCATCTGTCGTTCCGAATGTCCCGCAACATCCAGCAGTTCCGCTAACTCCGGCAAGCCCGCTGGTTCCGGTTCCTGAAAAGAGCACAATTCCTCCACAGGCGTAGTCTGAACTGGTCTGATCACCGAAACCGAAATTGTGTGACATAAAAAAAGAGCAACGTATCGGCCCGAGTTTCTTTTGAAACTCCGGGCCGATTACCTTTGCTGCCACGACGAAGACTGATTCAAGCGAGATTGCATTTCCGTTGCATCTACATCAAAAACCGTCGCAGCACGTTTTCAGTGATCTGAGAAATGTCCTTGTCGACAGGCAGCGACGCGACGTAATTGATCGAGCCAACAGAAAAGACCTGACCGCCGGACGGTGAATCAAAGGCGACCATTTCCGCTCCGCCGTCGTCACCGTTCAATCCTCGCGCGATGACATGAGTATTCGCGGGAGAACTCGCAGTCCGCTTGTCCGTTTCATGGCCCGAAGCTCCGCCGGGGCAGCGGCAGTGCAGACTGGCGGTGCCGAAAATCTGGCCATGCTTCAGACCGGTTCCCTCGAAAATCCAGTGATCCTGATCCACGACCTGATACGGCGCTCCGGTCATGGCTCCAGCCGGAGTAAAGACGACTCCCAGCAGGTTGGCTTCAGACTCGTGAGTCACCGCCATGCGACTGTCGCGTCCTTCCATACCGGAACTCCACAGCGAAGTAATGCTGCCATTGAGCACTGACATCGTAGAGTTATCGTGAAGGACAACTTCGCAATTCAGGCCGTTGCCTCCGAGATAGACGAGCTTTCCGCCCTGTTCGAAAACCCACGTCTTGACTCGCTCATACATTGTTCGCGACCAGTACTCGGGATGCACTGCGATGATCAGAACTTTGTAAGCCGACAGATCCAGCGTCCCATCGTGCAGTTGCGTTTCGGCGTAATAGTCATACGCAATCTGCTGTTGTTCAAGCCAACCTGCCAGACGCCATTCTGCCGGAGCAATGTGGCAGGCCTGACGACCTTCGATCGGATCGGTGATCTGTTCATTGAAGTCAATATGGCAGAACGGTTCAGGCCGCTCAAACGAAAGCGGCTGATATCCCGGATAGCCCCAGGTGCCATGTTCAGGATCGATATATCTCTGCAGTTCAAATCTCGCGTTCACGGTCGGTGTCGGCGGCAACTGATCGGCATGAATATAGTTGCTGCGACCACCGAACGGGTTATACGCATTCCACGTGATGTTCGACGCCAGCACCGCCACTTTGGCCGTGGGTTGTTGAGGAGCAACAATCCACGGAAAAGAAAACTGACGCCCCGATCGAGTGCTCGCGCGGAAATAATAGAGACCGCTGCGATCCGGAGCGGTCACGTACTGTCGATGAGTTTTGCAGGCGTATCCGACCTTGTTCCACTCCACACCGGTCTGAGTATAGTCGCCGTCGGGAGTGACCTGCATCGTCGCACGAGGGCCGTGTTCATCGTGCCAGCCGAGTTCTTTGACGCGTTCAGGCTTCCAACCGTACCGCCAGAGTTCCAGTTTGTATTGTTCTACCGAGTGAACTCGGAATTCTGCCTCATCGCCGCTGCGAACCCATTTGGGCCAGGCATAGCCCAGCAGGCCGTCAGTCAGAATGCGAAACTGGTGAGGCTTTGCGACGGGGATTTCAACGCTGGAGAACTTCGCACCGAAACCTTCTTTTTGCAGGATGACTTTGTAAGTTCCCGCAGGCAGATCGGCATACACCGCACCACTCGCGCGAGATCTCGCTTCGTAGGAGGCACCAGAGGGATGGATGAACTCCAGCAGGACATCCGCCTGAGCCACATAACGTTCATCACTGACGTAACCGATCAGCATTGTGAAGTCTCCTGAGGAACTGAGTGTATTGGCTTGAGTCAGGTGGGGTGTTGATTTGTTGTTTCGTTTAACAGCAAGCCGGATGCGTCGGTGTCGCGAGCCACAGTCGCCTGCGGCTTGCCGTTAAACGATTTGCCTTTAGGACTTAGCCACCCGCGGCGCAGAACTGATAATAGATTTCTGTCGCTTTGTGCAATTGATCGATCTCAATCCATTCGTCTTTGGTATGAGCCTGGGCAATATCGCCAGGGCCAAAGACAACGGACGGAATTCCAATTGCGGCGACTCGGGAGGCATGCGTTCCAAAGGGCACGCCGATGATTTCGCGAGGTCCCACGACTGAACGAATGGCCGCGCCAAGCTTCTCCGCGAGTGGACCATTCAGTTCATCGCTCAGAGCTGAACTCAGGCAGTACGGTGCTTCATGGATCAGGTCGAAGTCGAGTTTACTGCGAAGATGCTCGAGGACTTCATCGCGAACTCCCATGCTGTCTTCCCCCGGGAGGACTCGACGATCGATATCGATCACGCAACCATCGGGCACAACATTCACGCTGCTGCCACCGGAAATAAGGCCAACGCTGAGCGTGGCTGGTCCACACAGTCGATGAGCTGGTCGCGAACCCGGCAGCCATGCGGCGTATTCTTCCAGACATTGAACAACCTTGGCCATGCGATAAATCGCGTTGATGCCTTCGGAAGGGCGAGAACTATGGCACGCGCGGCCAGTGGTTCGGATTTGCCAACGAGTTGCCCCGCGGTGAGCGACCACGATATCCAGCAGAGTGGGCTCTGCGATGATTGCAACATCTGGTCGCTGTGGACACAGTCGATAGGCGGGTGCTCGATCAGACCAGCTACCAACCAGATGGTTAATCCCCAGGCTTGTCGCTTCTTCGTCACAGGTCATGGAGAGCACGACGTTTGCCATGCCGGCCGGTTGATCGATGGACAGACGAGTAAATGCGGCCAGCATCGCAGCCAGTCCGCCTTTCACGTCGCATGAGCCGCGTCCATAGATTCGTCCGTCACGTTCTGTGGGTTCGTAAGGAGGAATCGTCATGCCGTCGACGGGAACCGTATCCTGGTGAGCATCAAGCAGAACGGTTTTCGTGGCCCCCGGAGAATCGATGCGCGAGATCACGTTGGCTCGACCGTCGGCAGTTTCGACAATTTCCACAGGGAGATGGTGATTGTTCAGATATTCAACAAGCCACGCGGTGACTCGACCTTCGTAGTATTCGTTACCGGAGACATCGCGCCCCATAGGATTAACGCTGGGGATAGAAACCAGATGTTTGAGAATTGGCAGCGGATCAACAGACGATTTTGCGTTCATGGTTTCCGTCATAGAGAGGAAGGCTGAGAGATTTCGAGGTTGGAGTTTCAGTCGGAAGTGATTCCTGTCCCGAAACGGGGCGATGGTATTCTGGATTCTTTCCGTTGACGTCGAAAGTGTCACGCGATGACGGGAAAAAATATGTTCAATGACGTGGACCGAGTGAGCGGCATGGCGATAGCGGAGGTTTGATTTCGTGGCGTAATTGAGTGTTTTCGTTTAACGGCGAGCCGCAGGCGTAGGCGAAATCGGGCGACGACGCCTGCGGCTGGCCGTCAAGCGAGTAAATCAACAAGTCGCTTGCGCCTTACCGCTCAGAGAACGACGTCGTCGCTGGTCTGATTCTGCTGGCGTGGACGGCAGTGCTGACCTAAAGTGCTGATCTAATCAGAATGGTCAGTGACGAAAAATGGGGACAAAAAAAGTCCCGGGTGACAACGGGCAAACGACGGGTTAGACTTCAAAGATATCGTTCGTCGTTTCAAAAGGTCGAGCGGCAATTCGAACAGACTTCTGAATTCGGGAGGCAGATCCGTGAATCATTTCACTCGACGCCATTGGATCGCTCAGCAATCACTGGGACTGGGAAGTCTTGCCTGGGCATGGCTCAAGCAGGAGAGTTTGAAGGCGGAACCGCCGAAGCCGAATCTCGAAGTGCCGTCGTTTGATATCACTCCCAAAGTCCCTGCGGCCAGGCCTCAGGCCACCGCAATGATCTCTATGTTCATGCAGGGCGGGCCGAGTCATATCGACATGTTCGATCCCAAGCCGGAGCTGAACCGGCTGCACATGAAGACCTACACCGGCGACATCAAGTATGACAACGCGGGTGAAGCCAGCAGCAAGTTGTTTGGTTGCCCGTGGCGATTTCGCAAGTATGGTCAGTGCGGGATGGATCTCAGTGAACTTGTGAGCCACCTTGGCTCCGTCGCTGATGACATCTGCCTGATTCGTTCGATGCACACAGGTGTCAACAACCATGGCGAATCCATCAATGCGCTGAACACAGGGCGTCAACTTTCCGGGCGTCCTTCGCTGGGTTCCTGGATGACGTATGGTATGGGCAGCGATTGTGTGAACCTGCCCGCGTTCATGGTATTGACTGATCCATCGGGGTTGCCAGTATTAGGGGTTGAGAATTGGCAAAACGGCTGGCTGCCGTCGGTTTATCAGGGAACTGTCGTTCGTTCGCAGGAACCTCGAATTCTGAATTTGGATCCTCCGCCCTCGCTCAAGGGAGCCAGCCAGGAGAAGATGCTGCGTTATCTGCGTCGGCTCAATGAAGAACATCTCGCGCGGCATCCGGGTGAGCATGATCTGTCGGCGAGAATGCAGAGTTATGAGCTGGCGGCCGGGATGCAAATCGCTGCCAAAGAAGCGATGGATATTTCTCAGGAGACTGAGGCGACTCAGAAACTTTATGGGATCGATGACCCCAGGACTCAGGAATATGGAAGCCGCTGCCTGATCGCTCGTCGACTGGTCGAACGCGGGGTTCGATTTGTGCAGTTGCACACAGGCAATCAGACCTGGGATCATCATGGCGGCATCCTGACAGCTCTGCCCGCCGTTTGTCAGCGCACTGATAAGCCGGCTGCGGCATTGATTAAGGATCTGAAAGAGCGCGGCATGCTGGATTCAACGGTCGTACACTGGGGCGGAGAAATGGGTCGCTTGCCGGTGGTTCAGAACGAACAGAATATCGGCCGCGACCACAACACCTATGGCTTCAGTATGTGGCTGGCCGGCGGCGGGATCAAAGGCGGATGCATCCATGGAACAACGGATGAAATAGGTCACAAAGCTGTCACGGACATCGTGAATCATTATGACTATCATGCGACGCTGATGTATCTGTTCGGACTTAATCAGGAACAGTTGTCGTTCCGTCGAGCCAACGGGACCGGCAGCTTGCTTGATGGGCAGGCAGGAAAAGTTGTGGCCGCTATTCTCAATCGACCGCCGGAAGTGACGACATAAATGTGCGACTTAGCCGCGCAACTTCAGAACCAGTTGTTCTCCAATGACTATCAGTTGGTGGATGGAGAACGCAAGCATCGGGAGAATCCAGAGCACTTCCGGATACCTCCTCAGGTCATCAAGCGACAGGTCAACGTGGGACACTTCGTTGAATTGCGAATTGATTCTGCAAGATTTACTGTCCACGAAGATGTCGAAGAACAATGCGAATGTCCCTCCTGCAAAGGCGTGATCTCAAAACCGATTTTGCGTCATGAACACCCGGCGACTTTGGTTCCGCTTCCTGAACAGAAAATACCTTCGCGAGGTTGGGGTGAGGATTTCTGGGTGCAAGTCATCCAGCGTGACGGCGATGCGTTTCTGGGCACCGTCGACAATCCGCTCGCAGAATCTCGCCTGCATGGCTTGAGCCTCGGTCATCAAATCGTATTTCACGCAGACCATATTCTTGCAGTGCATAATGTCCATCGACAGGAACTGATTCTGGCGATGAACGAAGCCGATCTGAAAGAGATGACCCTTTGGCTGGCGACTGTTTTGCGACCGGAATCCTCCTGAGCCTCAATCTTCGCTATCGAAAGGACTTGTTGAGAGACTCTTTTGTCGAATCATCTCGCCGTTATGCGTCCCGTTGCACATGCTCTGACGCACAAAACGGCTGGCCAATACGCCAAGGGACGTAAAAAAGCCGTCTCGCAAAGAGACGGCTTTCGTATGTTTTCGTTTCCGAATCGCAGAGGCGATTTCAGTAACTACTGAACTTCTTTCGCGACCTTCACGATCTGTAGCAAGGCTATCGCCTTGTCGAGGCCACCGATGGAGTTTGCAAAGGCCACGGCCTTGCGAATATCTCCCAGTCCAACGCTGCCGGTCGCTGGCTCTTCAGCGGCCTTGGCCTTGCTGGGCTTCGCTGCCGGAGCTTCGTCAGTGGACGCGACGTTCGCGTATGTTTCCGGAGTTTCTGTAAAATTTCCGGAACCTTCACTATCAACAGAATCTGCAACAATACCTGAGTCATCAGCCGGCTTGCGGCTGCTGGAATTCTTCTTGGCCATCTTGTCTTCCTTGAGAACTGAAAATCTAAATTCTGACCATTTTGCGGTCTGACCAAATCAATGACCAGAACTATTCACCGCAAACGTGGCGAGCGCGCGGAATGTAGCGGATGACTGTGGAACCTTCGACATTTTTTTGGGGATTGTTTGCAGGTTCTCATCCCGGCTTCAAGAGCACCTAGTTTGCGGCGGGAACTCGCTTTTGAGCCAATAACCAGTCGTAGAGCTCCGGATTGTTGTAAGTCTCCGTCCACGAATCATGTTCGGCTTCGGGATAAATTGTCAGTTTCGGGGTTCCGCCGTGCTTGACCATCGCGTCGATCATTTTCTGAGATCTCTCGACGGGAACTCCCTTATCTTTTGCCCCATGAAAAGCCCAGGTCGGGAGATCTTTGAATTTTTTAGTCCAGTGAAGTTCACCTCCACCGCAGATCGGAGCAATCGCGGCCAGTCGATTTGGTGCGAAAGCGGCTAATTCCCATGTGCCGAATCCGCCCATGCTCAGGCCGGTGATGCAGATGCGATCGGGATCGACGTTGTAACTCTTCGTCAGATCATCCAGCAACGCGTTCAGTTCGATCGGCTCCCATGTCCGATCTTTGGGGCATTGCGGTGAGACGACGATAAAGGGAAACTCTTTGCCTTCTGCGATCAGTTTTGGCGGACCGTGTGTCTTAACCAGCTCGAGGTCATCGCCTCGTTCTCCCGACCCATGCAAAAACACCAGCAGCGGCCATGATTCCTTCTGGTCGTAATCTTTGGGCAGATACAGCAGATAGCTCATCTCGACTCGAACAGTCGTGTCAAGCTTTTTTGCAGTCTGTCCGGCATCATCGGCAGCCGACATTGGCGCGAAGGAGGTCATGAGAACAAGCATTAACAGCAGAGTTCGCAACATCAGTTCGGTCCGCAGCAGTGTTAAAAACATGGTCAAAGAGAAGTCGGTAGTTTCTCATGGTCTGGTCGAGTATGCCAGTATGCCCACAAAATGAAAACCGCCTGCATCGGCAAACGCAACAAATGAACCAGCGGTGGTGCGGGGAGAAGGTCCTGATGCTGGAACAGGTAGATGTTGGCCGGGAATACAGCAAGCATCAACGCAATGATTCCCCACGCGGCGACTCTTGAGAGGCGAGGAATCCCTAAAGACATTCCGATCGCAATCTCGAACGCGCCGCTGATGAGCACCAATCCCATCGGAAACGGCAAATAGGGTGGCATGATCTTCAAGAAAAACTCGGGGCGAGCGAAATGCATGGATCCGGCGAAGACGAGGAATCCTGCGAGCACAACTTTCGAAACGACTTTGATCTTTTTCATTGGTTTCTTCGTTGATGCACGCTGGCGTACAAGGTTTGACAAAAAAAACGGAATTTGAAGAAAGCCCCACTGAATCATGCAGAACCCTGAATTCTTCGTTGGCTGGGGAACTTTGTCTCTTATCAACGCGGGGCTTGCTCAAGCAAAAAATCGTAGCGGATTTCTGTGGTGGCTTGCCTCAATCTTCCTCGGTCCGTTGGCCACGTTACTAATCGTAGTGCTGCCAAAGCACAAGGAAAGCCTGTGACGGAAGGTAATGGCCACAGAAATTTCCTGCTCTCGCTCTGACAAGTCCGGAGGCTCAGTTTCCTGGGATTTTGTGGCGACAATTTTCAAGCCGAGTAAAGACTTTCGGGAAGAAATCCTGCAAAAGACGGGGAAGGTGCAGAATGCGGACCGGCTCGATTGAGGAGCCCGGCGTTCTCAGGTAAGAAGCACTTCCTGAGGGATCATTCTTTCGGGATTCGGAACGCAGGGTTACTATGAGTCGGCATATTTTTGTCACGGGCGGCGTGGTTAGTTCACTGGGTAAGGGGTTAACGTCTGCCTCGATCGGAATGCTGCTGGAACGACGCGGTCTCAAAGTCCGCATGCAGAAACTGGATCCGTACCTGAACGTCGATCCGGGCACCATGAGCCCTTATCAGCACGGTGAGGTTTATGTTCTGGACGACGGATCCGAAACCGATCTTGACCTTGGCCACTACGAACGATTCACCTCCGGAATTCTGAATCGAGATTCGAATTACACGACCGGTCAGATTTATCTTTCGGTGATCGAAAAGGAACGTCGCGGCGAATATCTCGGCCGCACTGTTCAGGTTGTGCCGCACATCACCGACGAAATCAAAGCGTCGATTCTTGCCCTCGCGACGCCTGATGTCGATGTTGTGATCACTGAATTGGGTGGCACCGTCGGGGACATCGAAGGTCTGCCATTTCTCGAAGCCATTCGTCAGATTCCGCTCGACATCGGCAAAGAGAATGTGATGTTCATTCATCTGACGCTGGTGCCGTACCTGAAGGCGGCTCGTGAAGCCAAGACGAAGCCGACTCAACACAGCGTTCAGCAGCTTCGTGAAATCGGGATTCAACCGGACATCCTGATCGTGCGCACCGAACGCCCGATTGGTCGCGAGCACACCGACAAGATTGCTCTGTTCTGCAACGTTGAGAAGAAAGCGGTTATCGAAGAAGTCGATAAAGAGTTCTCAATTTACGAAGTGCCGATCGGTCTGATCGAACACGGTCTGGATGAACTCATCTGTCAGAAACTGCATCTAACTCCCGGTCCGCTGAAGATGGACGACTACCGAGCACTGGTGCATCGCATACGCAATCCTCGCTATGAAGTCACGATTGCGGTCGTGGGGAAGTACATCGAACATCGGGACGCCTACAAGTCGATTTATGAATCGATCGACCATGCCGGATTTCATCATTCAACTCAGATCATCGTCAAACGCATTGAGGCCGAAGAACTGGAGCGTCAGGGGCCCGAGATCATGCTCAAGGGCGTCGACGGGATTCTGGTGCCCGGCGGTTTCGGAATGCGAGGCATCGAAGGCAAGATTCAGGCGATCCAGTTTGCCCGTGAATGCGAGATTCCGTTCTTCGGGATCTGTCTCGGCATGCAGTGCGCTGTGATTGAGTTTGCTCGTAACGTGCTGGGGCTGGCCGATGCGAACAGCAGTGAGTTTTCATCGGAAACTCAGCATCCGGTGATCTGTCTGCTCGAAGCACAAAAGGGTGTCCGTTACAAAGGCGGCACAATGCGACTCGGGGCTCAGCCGTGCGTGCTGACTCCGGGAACTCGAACGGCTGAGGCGTATGGTGCTGCTGAAATCAGTGAACGCCATCGCCATCGCTATGAATTCAATCCGGAATACCGTCGCCAATTCACGGACGCAGGCCTTCAGATCGCCGGGACAAGTCCAAACGGCAGCCTTGTGGAGATCGTCGAATTAGCCAATCACCCCTGGTTTGTGGCTGTGCAATATCATCCGGAGTTTAAGTCTCAGCCACACAATGCTCACCCGCTGTTCAAAGGCTTTATCGAAGCCGCTCTGCAACGGCATCAGCATCGCAGTGGCGGGACCGTTTCTGAGCGTCCCCAGGTTCGTCCGATGAATTGAGGGGTTATTCTTTACGCGGCCACGTTAGGCTGTCCTCTACCTATCCCGCGAACACGCGGCCTCAACTCACACCGTGCGGAGAAGATGAGATGACGGAACGCCGCTGGAAAATGGCAGACTTCTCCATGATCCCTCCTGTCCCCTGTCCCTGCGGGCAGGCCAGGCGGGCTTTCAATGGCGTTCCTGAATTCCCGGGCACAATCCATATCACGGAAATCAGTGCAGACGCCAAGCGGCACTACCACAAGACGCTGACCGAAACCTATGTCTTCCTGCAATGCGAACCGGACGCGAAGATGGAGCTTGACGGTGAAATTATTCCGGTGAAAGCTCATCAAAGCATTATCATTCCGCCGCTCGTCAGGCATCGAGCGATCGGTCGAATGACAGTGCTCATCGTCGTCCTTCCGGAATTCAACCCGGCTGATGAATGGTTTGACTGACCTGCCCTGAAACGGCATTGATTGCTGAAGTGCGTGACTCTTTCCGGCACAGTCTGCTTGAGCTGCGTTGATGGCGGCAGATTCTGCTGGTCTGTCGGCAAAGAAAACATCGTCGAGAGCAGTCTGCTCTGTTGGCCGATTGGCGAACGAACTAGATTCAAGTGCCCCGCTGGGCGAACTCGCAGCGGGTCATTTGAAATTAGTTTACTCCGGGCGAAGGACTCAGCTCCATGCGCAGTATTGCTGTGATGAATCAAAAGGGCGGCGTTGGCAAGACAACCTCAAGCGTTAATCTGGCGGCCGCGTTGGCTCGTGAAGGACGCCGAGTCTGCCTGATGGATCTTGATCCCCAGGGCCACGCTTCGTTTCACGTTGGTGTTGAAGCCGGTCCCGACATGCCGACGGTTTACGACGTGTTTATGCAGCAGACGACTCTGGATCATGCTCGTCAATTGGTCGGTGAGAATCTGTCTCTGATTCCTGCGAACATCGATCTGGCCGCGACCGAAGTTGAACTCGCGGGAACTCAGGGACGTGAGTTCTTCCTGCGAAACGCCATGCAGCACTGGAAAGATCAGAACCGTTTCGATTATGTTGTCATGGATTGCCCGCCTTCATTGGGCATTCTTACAATCAACGCTTTGACAGCCGTCAACGAAGTCTTCATTCCTCTACAGCCACACTTTTTCGCTCTGCAGGGTCTTTCCAAGCTGTTCGAAACGACAGCCCTGGTGACGCGACGTCTGAATCGCGACCTTCGCGTCACTGGCATTATGATGTGCCTTTATGAATCCGGAACTCGTCTGGCGGCTGATGTTACCGAGGACCTGAAACAGTTTTTGCATGCCAGCGACGGAGATACTCCGTGGGCCTCTGCCAAGATCTTCAAGTCGAAGGTTCGTCGCAACATCAAGCTGGCCGAAGCACCAAGCTTTGGTCAATCCATCATGGACTACGCACCAACGTCATCTGGTGCCGTTGATTATCTTGCTCTGGCTGCTGAAGTACTCGACATGGAAGCCGCGATGGGTATCCATCATTCAGCAACGGCCATGGCCCGAGCGGCCTAGTTTCGGCGAGCGGCAGGGCGTCAGCCCTCCGAGTTGCTTTCCTCTTCGCGCCTCGTGTTGGTTTTTCGTATGTCGCTGCAGCGCAAAGTTGCAGCGACTTCGCACTTCATCACCCCGCCGTTGAAACATCCACGACGGCTTTGATAACTCCGGTTTCCGGGCGAGTAAATGATTCGAACTCCGCGACCATCTTTTCGAATGGCGTGCGGTGAGTAATCCACGGCGTGGTGTTGATGGTGCCGTCTTCGATCAGTGCAATGATGCGGCCGAAGTCGCGCGGAAGTGCATTGCGAGATGCCTTCAGAGTCATCTCGGGGCGATGCAGCGTTGGATGCAGGAAGGAAACTTCCTCCGTCGTGATACCAACGTAAATCAGGGAACCCGTGTGAGCGACGTATTTCATTGCCGATGACATCGAATACTTGTTGCCGGTTGCATCCGTGACAACCAGATACATGTCGCCAGCGGTGATGGCTTTCATCTGCTCCAGCTCGCTGCCATCGTTCTTGAACAGAATCGTGTGCTGAATGCCGTACTGCTGTTTGCAGAAATCGAGGCGGCTCTGCACCATATCCATTACGCTCACCGTCGCACCGGTCAGACGAGTAAACTCCAGAGTCGCCAGTCCGATGGGCCCGGCGCCAATGATCAGAACATGGTCGCCCGTTGTGGAGGCACCTCGATCAGTCGCATGACAGCCGATTGCCAGCGTTTCTACCAGAGCGAGCTGTTCGTAAGACAATTTCGCAGACGGATGCAGCTTGTCGGCTCGGATCAGAAAGCGTTCGCACAAACCGCCATCGATCATGACTCCGATGACGTTCAGAGTTGTGCAGCAGTTCCCCTGACCTCGTCGGCAGGCGAAGCAGGTTCCGCAGTTCATGTACGGCTCAACGCTGCAGCGATCGCCGACTTTGACATTGGTGACGCCGTCGCCCACCGCCAGTACTTCAACGCCCAGTTCATGGCCGGGAACTCGCGGATACTTGAAAAACGGGAATTTCCCAAGAAAACCGCTGAGATCTGTGCCGCAAATCCCCATTCGATGCGTGCGCACCAGAACATGACCCGGGCCAGGTGGACCGGGATCCGCGATGTCCACGTATTCAAAACGGCGAGGTTCTTCGAGTCGAATGGCTTTCATGAGCGGTCGATTTTTCATTGCGATGGGAAATGGCGTGATTCTGCGATGAAACTGGCAGCGCTGGCTTCCGATGGAGGCGGACTATAGCGATGATGTCGGCCCGATCTCAATCGTAGCCAACTCTTTGGCGGGACGTGGCCGGCAGGTCGCGAGTTTAGTCGTTTAATTGCAAGCCGCAGTCGACAGCGAATGGTGCTTTCACTTACGCCTGCGGCTTACCGTGAAACGAACAACACTTAGGGCTGAACAGGGCTGAACAGGGCTGAACAGGGCTGAATGAGGTTAATGCGCGAACATCTCCTGTTCGGTCACAACTCGATGTCGAAACGCGTTTGTCTGACCATTGACACTAATAAAATTTCTAAAGCCAGTGCGACGAATTTTCGTGCTGCTTTCTTTTTAGGAATCCACCATGACCGCTACTGTTCTTCCTGAAGTCGATCTGAAATCTCTGCCCGGCGTGCGTCAGTTTGATCTGACTGGCCAGGTCGCCATCATCACCGGTGGCTCCAAAGGTCTCGGCGCGGCCATCGCAGCTGGCTTGGCATCGGCCGGAGCGACGACGGTGATCGTCAGTCGTGGTCTGGATGAAGCAATAGCCGTTGCAAAAGAGATCACCGCTGGCTTCGGCAAGCCCAGCATTCCGATTTCCGCTGACGTGACGGACCCCGAGAGCGTCAAGCAAATGGTCGAGCAGGTGATGGCTCAAACGGGCCGCATCGACATTCTCATTAACAGCGCGGGAATCAATATTCGAGGCAGCATTGCGGACCTGACCTATGAGGAGTTCCAGCAGGTTCAGAAGACGAATGTGGATGGAACGTGGTTGGCCTGTAAAGCCGTGTTGCCGCATATGAAAAAGGCGAAGTACGGCCGAATTGTGAATATCGCCAGCACGCTGGGAGTTGTCGGTCTGGCCAATCGCACGCCTTACAATGCCAGCAAAGGAGCCGTCGTCACGATGACTCGCGGACTTGGTCTTGAGCTGGCTCAGTTGGGCGTGACCTGCAATGCTTTGTGCCCCGGTCCGTTTCTGACACCGATGAATGTTCCGATCGCAGATTCTGAAGACGCGAAGAAAAATATCATCGGCGCTGTGGCGATGGAACGCTGGGGAACTCTCAATGAAATCCAGGGAGCCGCGATTCTGCTCAGCAGTCCCGCGGCCAGCTATATGACAGGCAGCCTCATTACCGTCGACGGCGGCTGGACGGCTCGATAGAGTTTGTTTCTTTTCATCAATGATCACAGGGATATTTTCGTGAAACTTGCACGCGTTCGAATGAATGATGGTTCTTTGCGAGTGGCTGCTGTCCATGCGGATTCGGTTCAGCCGCTGGATCTGACTCAGATTGATCAGTGCCATTCGCTGATGGATATTCTGAACTCCGCAGATCCCGTCGGGCTGGCTCGTTTTCTGCTGAAGCCGGACACGAAGCTCGTGCCGCTCGCCGAAGTTAAATTTCTGTCGCCTGTTGACGAGCAGGAAGTCTGGGCCGCCGGCGTAACCTATAAGCGCAGCCAGGTAGCTCGCATGGAAGAATCCGCATCAGCGGCATCGCATTACGACAAGGTTTATACCGCTGATCGTCCGGAGTTATTTTTCAAGGCGACTCCTCACCGAGTCTCCGGACCGGGGCAGCCGCTGCGAGTTCGTTGCGACAGCAAGTGGAGCGTACCAGAGCCCGAGTTTACTTTGGTCATCAACACCAGCGGCAGGATCGTGGGCTACACCATCGGAAACGACATGTCAGCTCGCGATATTGAAGGCGAAAATCCTCTGTATCTGCCGCAAGCCAAGATGTACAACCAATGTGCCGGTGTTGGTCCGTGCGTGTTGCTGGCAGAGAAGCCGCTGGATCAGGATGCGATCGATATTCAGCTCGATATTCGCCGTGGTGGCAAGTCCGTGTTCAGCGGATCAACCAAGCTGAGCCAGATGAAACGAACTCCTGATGAACTGGCGAAGTGGCTGTTCAAAGAGAACGTCTTCCCGAACGGGGCCTTCCTGATGACAGGCACCGGAGTTGTCCCGGACGACAGCTTCACACTCGAAGACGGCGACGAAGTCTCGATCACCATCACAGGCATCGGCACGCTGACAAATCCGATCGTGAAGGATAAGGCATAGAGGGGATTTGGTGTCATCAGTCGGCACGCGTTAGCGTCCGGTTCTCTTGCGCCGGCTCAGCACCAGTCCGAAACAGCAAAGGCCAGGCTTCAACATTGTTGAGTCTGGCCTTTTCATTTGCCCATGCCGTCCAT
>CAMAXD010000049.1 GCA_945861975.1 Candidatus Kuenenia stuttgartensis
GCACTCGCCGTGCTCCGCCAGGATTCGCCGCTGCGCGCTGCGCCGACCGGCCGCGATGACGACTAAAAAAAGAGTGAGGCAATCGCCTTGACGCGTCCATTCATTGACAAAAAAAACATCATCGCGCAGGCGAGGGACTAAACTGTTACACCTTTATTGTCTTTCTGACACCTTTATTGTCTTTATTGTTCTGATCCGGATTGCCGCGTGACACTGGAGCAGTGTGCACTGCTCGTCTGCGTCTGCTGATTCGGAAACTTCGGGCAGTGCTTGGGGACAAGCAACCGTCTGGCTGCCGCAATTGTTCCAGCTAAGACGGGGCCAGTATCCGTCCAGCTGTTGTGCGCCTTGCGTGCTGGAATTGCCATCTTTAGCTCTGTTTGCTGCAGATGACGCGATGTTTGTGTTGTGCAGAGCGACTCAGGGTTTTTGCAAGGAGAACTTTGGATGACCGAAAGCGTTCTCATCCCCACTCAGATCAATAATTCCGGAAAATTGGGCGACACTACGAACACGAATCAAGGCTGCGATGCCATGAGGTTTCATTTTACGTATGCCGGTTTTATTTTGGCAGTGCTATTGCTACCGGTAGGGTTTGTGGTTGTTTCACTTGGGCTGTGGCATCAAAAATTCGAGATCTTCGTCTATTTAGCTCACCCATTGATGGGGCTGGCGATGACGGCTTGCGTTTTCAAGACTGCTTCCTCATACGTGACTTTGATATTACTGCTCTGGCCGTTGGAGTGGATTTTGTACGGTTTATTGATCGATTTTGGTATCTCACGCCGCTGTTCAGCCAAGAACTTGGACGCAGATGCCAATCCTCAAGATGACGGCAGTCTGACCGATGAACAGGCTGCATTGCTGAGCAATCTGGGGGAAATCTTTCGGGAGCTTCCTCCGGCTCGCCAGCGGGCACTGCTTCAGAAGCTACAGGCCGACGATCCGGGCGGCGATGATCTGCCGACGGTGGTCAATCTTCCTGGCGGGGCGAGCAGCGGGGCGGACTCATTCACGCAATCCGAATAGCGAAAACCCCATAAAACACGGGCTTCTGAGGCATTCCGCAGAATGTTCAGAATCTTTTTGCAAACCTTTTGCAGGCTGGATACTACCCCATGAATTGTGGAAATTCACGGGGTTTCTGGCCGGTGCAAGCGGTCCGCCATCGCCGATTTTGATTGATAGTCCGTTCATCGGATTACGTCCAGCCCGTTGATTGCAGCTTGCACCTGTGGTCAGCGGGCTGTTTCGTTACATCGTTGAGTTGTCGTATGAATGAAGAAATCAACGTTATTGTTGTGAGTCGCGGGCGAAAGGGTTTGTACCTGCGATACACGGACCCGTTGACCAACAAACGAATTGAGAGAATTGCCGGGACAACCAATCGCGGTAAAGCACAGAAGCTCGCCGGTGAATGGCAGAAGGAGTTGCAGCAGGGCACTGAGAATGATCGATCGAAGCTGACATGGACCGAGTTTAGGGATTCATATTTGGAGCTTCACGGATCAAGCCTGAGTCATGAGACTCAATCGAAGATTGAAACTGTTCTGGGGAGCTTTGAAGCCATTATTGGAGCACATCGGCTGACATCTGTAACAAGTCAGCACGTTTCAAAATGGCAGGCGACTTTGCGGATGGATACGAAGTCAGAACACACGATTGCCAGCTATACGGGACATCTGAAGGCCGCGTTCAACTGGGCGAAAGAGCAGGGATTGATAGCTAGGATTCCATCGATCAAAAAGCCGAAGCGAGCCCGCACCAGCGAAGCAATGAAGGGCCGTCCGATCACCTCTGAAGAGTTTGAACGGATGCTCGCTCACATTGTTGAAGCATACTTGAAGCCGTTACAGCACTCGAGCTGGAAACATCTACTGCAGGGCCTGTGGTGGTCTGGTTTGCGTTTGGAAGAGTCTCTCAACCTTTGGTGGGATCGTCTCGACCGGATCTCAATTGATCTGACGTCTGGCAGGCCGTTACTCAGGATTCCCGCTGAAAGAGAGAAGGGCAACCGGGATCGGCTATACCCTGTTGCGACTGAGTTTGCAGAAATGATTCTAGCGGTGCCTGAGAATGATCGACGTGGACCGTTCTTCACGGTGCTTACCAAAGAGGGAAAGCATTACGCCAGAAGTTGCCACCCGGTTGGGCGTATCATCGCCGAACTGGGGCGGAAAGCGGGGATTGTTGTGAAAGCTCACCAGAAGACTGGAGAGAAGGAATTCGCATCTGCTCACGATCTGCGGCGATCATTTGGTGAACGATGGGCAAAGCGAGTTGAAGCCCCGTTCCTTCAGAAGATGATGCGGCATTCGGCGATCACTACGACGTTGCGATATTACTCGTCGAGAGATGCGGCAGATGCTGGTGCTCATATCGATCAGGCTTTCCATCGCTCACAGCCTGCTCCGGTGATACAAGGTGACAACCAAGCGACGAATTCAGCTCTGAGGTGACCAGAGCCATTTTGCGGCTATGTGGCCGATGCTGAGTTTTTCAGAAACCCAGTCTTTTTATTAGCCAGGACGGGAATCGAACCCGTACGTCCCTTTACGGGACCCGGGATTTTAAGTCCCGTGCGTCTGCCTGTTTCGCCACCTGGCCGAGCGGAAAATTCCATCGGTCATGGCATTACTCAGCCATGACAACAATCCATCACCAACAATCCATCACCACAGTGCAGAGACACTTCAATTCGGCGACGGAAACTCGACTTCCGGGCGAAGAGTATCGAAGATTGCGGAAAGTAAAAACTGAAGCCTGCACATTCTTGCAACGTGCAGGCTTCATTTCGCAAGTTTTACTGATTTTTGGGGACGAACTCAGCTGTTCGCGCTGCTTTTGGTTCAGGTGATTTCCGCAGATTCAGCCTACGGGATAATCAGGAACAAACCGACCACCGTAGCGACTTCCACAACAGTTGCTTCTTCGTTGAACGGGATCTGGTAATGCTTCTTCGGAGCGTATTCTCCGGGACGGTAGTAGCCAAGTGCATACTGTTTTGAATGAATCGGATGCAGAGCCATCTGATAGGGCAGCCCGACCAGTTGCGTTGCGAAGAGCCCCGTCGATGCAAACGGCTGCACAATCGGATGATACGTGTGGCCGTAACGCTCCAGCGATGGATCTTCAAAATACAAAGGGTAGTGATAAAAGTTTGTTGGAGCCCACTGATACACAGTCGGACTGACCTCACGGGGCTGATACGCTTCGGTGTTCACTCGATCATTGAAGTCCATCGGCAGTTGATCGGGAACAATACCCTTCATCGCATAACTCAGTGTAGGCTGAATTGTGCGGATATCTGTTTTCAAGCGGCTCGGTGGAGCGGTCTCTTCGCCTGCGACAACTTCATCCTGACCGGCCGTCTGCATTACGCCGGATGATGACGAAACCGCGATCGGTGCAGCATCGTAAAAGTCGACCTCCGGAAGAGGTTGTTCCGGCAGAGTGATGTTATTCATCACCTTGTCGTGTGCACTGGCCAGACGCTGCATCGGTGGCTGCGGTGGTCGTCTCTGCCCCGGCTGGACTCGACTGATCATTTTGCCGGAACGTTCTTCCCACCATTCACCGACGGACTCAGCGGAAGACGCTACAAGACCGCCGGACAGAACGTAATCCATTCGAGCAGAGAAGCCTTCATCGACATTCTGAGTTCGGCGATAACGTGGATCAGCCGACGGAGCAACTTGATTCCGTGCCTGCTCAGAGATCGCTGGCGCATTCGTGGTTGCCGGTTCCGGTGGCATTTCAGCACCGGCGGGGACAACTCCCTGTCGCTCAGGGAACAGTGGTTCCGGCGGTGTCCCGCCAGCCTGTGTGACTCGATTTCTTGTCGTCTTTCGGACGACCGTCGCTGAGGAGGCCATTGAACGTCGCACTCCTTCATCTGCGGTCATCGCTCCGGCAATTTCCGGACGCTGAACAACAGAGGGTGCGGCCCATGATGTCGCCCTTGTGTTATCGGCCATGGCATCCGAAGCTGACATGAACGCAACCATTCCCGCGAGACTTATGCCGCGCAGGAGGTTATTCATGCCAGAAGCGGAATCAGTCCTTCGGGGCGTGCTCCACTGAATAGTTTGGAGCTTCCTGAGTAATTGCGATGTCATGTGGATGGTTCTCCCTAACCGACGCCGCTGAAATCTCGATAAACCGAGTTTTTTCTCGCAGCTCAACAGTAGTCCCGACTCCGACATAACCCATGCCGGAACGAAGACCACCGGTAAGCTGGAATATCAGCGGCTGCAAGGCCCCTTTGTAAGGAACGCGACCTTCCACGCCTTCCGGAACCAGTTTGGACTGGTCGCCCGTTGGGACATGTCCCTGCCGGTAACGTTCACTGCTGCCCTTCATCATCGCTCCCAGCGATCCCATTCCTCGGTACCGCTTGAAGCTTCGACCCTGGTAAAGAATCATCTCACCAGGGCTTTCATCGACACCGGCCAGAAGACCGCCGACCATCACAGTCCACGCTCCTGCAGCAAGTGCCTTCGTTATATCTCCGCTGAAACGAATTCCTCCGTCAGCGATAATCGGAATTCCGCTCCCCTTTAAAGCTCTGGCCGCATTTGCGATCGCACTTAACTGGGGGACACCGATGCCCGAAATTATCCGAGTCGTACAAATGGAACCCGGTCCAATCCCGACTTTGACGGCATCCGCCCCGGCATCCGCCAGAGCTTTTGCACCTTCCTCCGTCGCGATGTTTCCCGCAATCACATCGATCTGGAGTTGACGCTTAATCGTCCGCACCGTTTCGATCACATTGCGAGAATGACCATGTGCACTATCGACGACCAGTACGTCAACACCTTTTTCAACCAATTGAGCGGCTCGATCGAAGTCGAAAACACCGACTGCAGCCCCAACCCGCAAACGGCCGCGTGAATCTTTTGATGCTCGCGGAAACTGCAGGTTCTTGTCGATGTCACGGATCGTGATCAATCCCTTCAACTGATAATCATCGTCCACGAGCAGCAGTTTCTCGACCTTGTTTTGCAGGAGAATTCTCTCAGCCGCTTCCAGGGTCGTATCTTCCGGTGCAGTGACCAGATTGTCCTTCGTCATTACTTCGGAAACCGGTCGATCTTTTGATTCCAGAAACCGCAGATCCCGGCGAGTCAGGATACCCACCAGCTTCCCATTAACCGTGATCGGAACACCGCCGATGTTTCGCTCGTCCATCAACCTCACAGCTTCACCGGCCGGCGTGTCTGGCGGCAATGTGACGGGATCGACGATGACCCCATGTTCACTGCGTTTGACACGATCCACCTGCATGGCCTGCTGCTCAATGCTCATATTCTTGTGAATAATGCCGATGCCGCCCAGTTGGGCCATCGCCACGGCCATGTCACTTTCTGTTACCGTGTCCATCGGGCTGCTGATGATCGGCAGACTCAGGCTGATATTGCGGGTAACATACGAACTGATGTCAACATCGGACGGGATCACTTCGCTATATCCGGGTTCCAGAAGGACGTCATCAAACGTCAGTCCGCGATAGGCGATGCGATCGTGCATGTTGGGGGCTCCGTGGAAAGTGGGCGTTAGTCAGTAGTCAGATTTGAAATTTGAAATTTGAAATTTGAGATCGAAACGAGAGCTCCGAAATCTCGAATCAGCAGTCCGTTACTCTTCAGAATCAATGGGCTCGTCAATCGTTTCAACCTGGGCACCTTTCTTCTGAATCGTGGCCAGCAGATGATTCGAAAGTCGAATCAATGTCGGAATGTCCATGTTCTCCGCACGATCTTCCGAGGTATGTCCCAGCTCGGAAAGAAGCTGATCAATCTCGGGCTTATCGAGTTGCTGTCGATAAAGTGCCACAAGGACACTCCGGATGAATTTGCGTCGCAGCGTGAAGGCTCGCCGCAGAAAGTCCTGATAAAACCGGCGATCGTGAATCCGATCTGCTTTCTCCTGATCTCGCCAGATACTGACAATTGCAGAATCGACTTTAGGGCGAGGCCAGAAAACCTTCGGGCCAAGACGACGCAGAATGCGGACTGTTCCCTGCGACTGTATCCAGGCCGACATCGCGCTGTACTTTGAACTGCCCGGCTCGGCTTCCATCTTCTCAGCCAGTTCCCATTGGATCGTGCAGACCATGCGCTCCCAGGGAAGATCTGATGCGATGATGTTGGAAATCACCGGGGTCGCGACGCTATACGGAAGATTGGCCACCAGCTTCAGGCGGCCATTAGGAATCGAGGCGACGTGATGGCGGATCACGTCACAAATATGAGGATCCAGCGTGTTCTTGTTTTTCAGGATATCGCTGTTGATGAGCGTAACATTGTTGCAGTCCTTAACAGCTTCAGCGGCCAGCGCTGACATGTTCTTGTCGATGTCGATGGAGATGACTCGTCCGGCTTCCTGAGCCAGAAACGCGGTCATGCCACCAGTTCCTGATCCGACTTCCAATGCGACGTCGTGAGGCCCCAGTTCGGCGGCTCGCACAGCGAACTCAATCAGATTCACATCGATCAGAAAGTTCTGTCCCAGATCTCCGCGCGGGTTGATGCCGTGCTGCTGGAACAGCGACATCAGAAAGGATCGCGT
Organism: Candidatus Kuenenia stuttgartensis; assembly: GCA_945861975.1. Classification (GTDB taxonomy): domain Bacteria; phylum Planctomycetota; class Planctomycetia; order Planctomycetales; family Planctomycetaceae; genus SXXK01. Next base: position 6,574 of record CAMAXD010000049.1, read on the forward strand.
CTGACGCTGGACTGCTTTCATCGGGGAGGTGGACTTTCCTGATTTAGATCAATGTCGGGAAGAATGTTCGTATTGGGCCCCATGGAGATTCCAGGGGCCACGTTAATAATGCCGAGCGAAGAAGCGTTTCCGAATCGACGCTCGAGGAGTTGGTCCACGTACTTGCCCAGAACGTCATTTTCAATGTTGACGACGTCGCCCACGGCCACACGGCCCAGCGTTGTTAACTGAAGCGTGTGAGGAATCAGGGCAACAGAAAACTGATCGTGTGTCACATTCACAACCGTCAGGCTGATGCCATCAACCGCTACGGAGCCCTTGGACACGAGAAGCCGAAGTTGATCCGGTCCAGGTGCAAACCACATGTCAATCCAGTCACCACTGCGAACAATGTCTGTCACTTTCGCAATTCCGTCGACATGTCCTTGAACAATGTGACCACCCAGCCGGGCGTCTGCTCGCAGAGATCGCTCCAGGTTGACTCGACTGCCAACCACGAAACGCCCCAGATTGGTCTTTGAAAGTGTTTCAGTGCCTGCTTCGAAATCCAGCATCCCATCGTGAATGGCCACAACGGTCAGGCAGCATCCGCAGATCGAAATACTGTCGCCTAAAGCTGCATCCGTGGCTGCGAAACACGCTGTGTCCGGTGTAATCGAAAGGCGCAGCCCAACCGGTAGTGAGGCGATTTGCCGGACAGTTCCCTGTCCTTCCACGAGGCCGGTAAACATAGAGCTTGCACTTGTATGCAACGAGAAAACACTGTCTCCAGTGCGGGATGACAACCCGGCGCGGTTCAGAAAACCTGCCACCATCGATCGTTGCGTGATAATCCTATCAAATCCACGGCCGAATACACCCAACCGCTTCGAACTTTCCCGCCCTTAACACGGGGAATCGCATTTTTCGAGCCGAAATTGTGGTTCATCCACATTCGTGGTGGCATCATTCGGCCCATTTCGGAAAATGCCGGACCGATTTGCGATTGATAGTATCCTGCCCGTGGAATGCCCGTGACAGCCAACCCAACGAACAATTCAGAGTCCGACCAAGAGCCGGAGACCATAACCGATCTCTCGGAACTCTCTTTTGATTTCGAAGACGCCGCGCCCTCAAATCGTCGCTCGGCCTACGGTTCCGATAACGGCGAGCCGGATCTCACGGAGTTGAGCGAGGAGCTCGAACTGCTGGATTCTCTGTCTGGACAAATCACCGGGGACGGTCCACCGGAGTTCTACTGCAAACCGCTGGGACAATTGCTTGGTCCTATGTCACTGGCCGAACTACGAATCATGGCGGAATCCGGCGCACTCGCAGAAGACGATCTCGTCTGCTACGGTGAAACGGGAGAATGGAAACCTGCAGCTGCTTTCGCAAGGCTGGGGGAATCTCTGCATCGTGGATCCTCAATTACCGCCGAGCCCATCGCCAGCGCTCCCCCGTCCACCCGCAGACTCTTTCAGACGGGATACAAGCCAACAGGCGTCTCTTTCGGAGAAGGCAGCTCGGGGTCAGAGCCATCAAATTCGGCGGAACATTCAGCCACACCCGTAGAGACTCCACAGAGAACTCCGGCATCTGTGGTCGAGTCTGGAAGCGTCACGGCGTATGCAACAGCATCTCCTGCGAACAATCCTGCGGAGGCATCCGGAGTCGTCGATAACTCCGACGCCACCTCTGAATCTGAAACTGAAACGCAGGCTGCGGAATCTCCACGTCGAAAGAAACCGGCGAAGAAATCTCCGGCCGCAAAGAAGGCTGGCAAGAAGCCCGCAGGCAAAAAGAAGCCGGTTACGAAACGTAACGATGAAGATGACGCAATTCTAAATGACATTTTCAGTGAAGTTTTTGCCGACGATCAAAAAACACAACGCCCGGCGATGCCGCCTGCGGCAAGTTCCCCATCGGACGCTGCTGCTCGAATGGAATCATCTTCGACCTCGAATCAAACTGCCGCCGCGAAAACCTCTGACACAGCAGCCACCAAATGATGAAGCAACAATAAAATTTCACGCCTCTCATTGTTGACCCATGAATGTGTTTGATCCGCGAATGTGTTTGACCCGCGAACGTGTTTGATCCATAAACGTGCTTGAGCCAAGGCTGGCGTCTTCGAGTCGCTGCGAGATCAGAACAGACATCTGGTGATCTGATAACAATCAAACTCACGAAGGCACAACGTATGTGTGGCCGCTTCGCGCTCAGAACGCCAACTCTTCAAATGCTGGAGATCTTCAATCTGGTCGAGATGCCAGCGCTGGCGCCACGATACAATATCGCACCAACTCAATTGGTGATCTGTATTCGAAGCGTCGCCGAGGATCCAAAGTCCCGCGAGGTTGTGCAGATGAAATGGGGCTTAATCCCGTTCTGGGCGAAGGATATCGCCATCGGTAATCAGATGATTAATGCTCGCGCGGAAACGGTGGCGGAGAAGCCTGCGTTTCGAGCCGCCTTTGCCAAACGTCGTTGTTTGATCCCAGCTGACGGTTTTCTGGAATGGCAAAAGCTAAGCACGGGCAAGAAGCAGCCGTGGCTGATGGAGATGGCTGAACAGCAGCCTTTCGCGATGGCAGGGCTGTGGGAGTACTGGACTCCGAAAGGCGATTCGACCGCGAAGCCCGTTGTTTCGTGCTCCATCATTACGACATCCGCGAACGAAGACATGAGCGTTCTTCATGATCGCATGCCAGTGATTCTGCCCATCGAAGCGTGGGCCACATGGCTGAGTCCGACTGCCAATGCGACTCAATGCACCGCACTGCTGAAATCATTGGAGAACGGCCAGTTGACGAAGACGTGTGTTTCGACGAAGGTGAATCGACCGTTCCCGGACAATGCCCAATGCCTGCAGCCCGTTGATCCACCGGAACCATTGACGAAGCCTATGGCCGAGGAAGGCTAAGGCTGAGGAAGGCTAAGGCTGAGGAAGGCTAAGCTGTTCCGGCCGGCTTCCAGACCGAGCCGGTCGTTTGTTCTGGCCGGTCTCCCGACCGAGCAGGTCGCTCCGAGCGAATGTCTCACCCCGCACGAGCCCTCTACAAAATCGCCAGCGGGTTGCGGCGCGATTCCAGAGTACCTCTAGTCACTCCGACACGATTCATTGCATTCAGAGATTGCCAGACATGCTCTCCAGTCACCGTTCCATTCAGGAGCTGTCGGTACAAAGTCAACAAACGATGGATCTCGGCCGGTGATTCTCGCAACAGTTCAATTCGAAAACGACTCACGCCAGCCAGCCTCAGATCCGTGACAACTTCGGCCGAGCTTTGTGCGACTGCGTTGAACAGCGTGTTGCGGCAGCCGACGTCAGCAACCAGAGGATGATCGACTCCCGTGCGATCCCGCAGTTCAACCTGATGCTCGTCACATGGGCGACCGCAATTCGTTTTGTTCGTTCCCGGTGACAGCATTGCACAGAACACGCAATGTTCCATATGAAACATTGGCATGTGTTGATGGACGACAATCTCCAGCCACTGTGAAGGCACCCACTTCACAAGCTCCATCAACTGATCACGATTCAGATCGTACGATGGAGTCAGCCACTGCAGTCCTTGTTGCATCAGAAACGATGCCGTCAGTTCGTTCGTCACATTCAATGAGTAGTCACCAACGACCGGGATTGCGTTATCGCGAAAGAACGCAAGGCCGCTCAGATTTCTGATCAGCACGCCATCCGGACGATGCTTGAGCATTGCTCGAAACAAACCCATCTCATCCGGCTTCTGAATTCGCGGAGTCGCCAGCAGCAGAGTATGCCCGGATGCTCTGGCGATCTCAACAGCCTGACGGTATTCACGAATATCCTGAAAGTCGACGATCAGACGATCCGCAAAAGCCTCAGGGCTTGCTGAGGTTGGCGAACTGGCCGCCATCTGCGTGCATTCTCGCAACTGGTCCAGTGTTCGGCAGAGAACTGTCAGCAACGGAGTTGCCGAAGACGCGACATGAGCAGGCAATTCACTGCGCAGGCGATCGATGGCGGAATCGCGACACAGATGAATTTCCGGCATCGGCAGCGATTTATCCAGTTGCTCGATCATCAGCTTGCGAAGTTTTCCCAGCACGCTTAAAGGAACCATCGGGCCGCCGATGATTTCTGCGTCCAATGAGCTGAGTTCGTAAACTGTCCCACCCAACCGAGAAAGCTGTTCCTGCAGGACTTCCTTCGTGACCGGATGTCGCTGAGCCAACTGCAGAGCATCTTCTGACTGAACCAGACACGTACAGCCATTAGCCGCACGGCCTTCAATCCGCAGAGGATGACCCACTTCGGCGTGTACTTTGATCTGCACGGCGACTCGACGCTGCGGATCAGCCACATCAAAAGTGCGGCGAAGTTGTTGATTCAGGCGAGGATCATCGGTCTTCCAGATCTGCTGCCCGATAGATAACTGGCTGAGATCCAGATGACTACGATCAAAGGTCAGATCAACCTCGCCGCTGTCCACAGGTTCGTGCAGAGCTTGTCGGCCACGAAACACCTGGAAGACTCGTCCGCCCTGTTCGTTACCGCCGAATCGGTCGCCATCAAAGACGACTCCGTCACCGGCCTGCACGGAATATTCGAGGCTGACCGTCACGCAATCGCGAAGCACGTTGGAAATTCGCCCGAGCAGGACGCCTCGTTTGGCGGAACTCATTGCCGGAACCAGCATCTTATGATCGCAACCATTCAGCCAGCCCGGTGAGAAACCTCGGGAAAACGACTGCTCCATCTGGGCGATCTGACGTCGAGTAAACTCAACGGGCCTTCCGGCCATTGCGGTATCAATGGCTTCGCGATAGTGGCGAGTAATATTCGCGACGTATTCCGGTGTCTTCAGACGTCCTTCGATCTTGAAGGAGCGAACTCCGGCATCAATCAGTTCACGTGTCAGCGAAAACGCCGCCAGATCCTGAGGGCTTAGCAAGTACTTCTGATCGCCGAAGTTACGCAGTTCGCCATCACATAAGAGTTCATAAGGAAGTCGGCAGGCCTGAGCACACTGGCCACGATTTGCACTGCGACCACCCAGCGATTCGCTTGTCAGGCACTGCCCGGAATAGGCGACGCACAATGCTCCATGGATGAACGCTTCAAGTTCAATGGGCGAGCGGCTGTGAATCTGACGGATCTCATCGATCGAAAGTTCTCGCGGCAGCACGACACGTTCGATGCCAAGTTGTTCCGCGACCGCGATGCATTCCGCACTCGTCAGAGTCATCTGAGTTGACGCATGAATGGCCAGATCCGACGTGATCGCTCGAATCATCCGCGCGACGCCAAGGTCCTGAACCAGCACCGCATTCACCGGAGCCAGTGCGAGGCGGCGGATGATGGACTGAAGTCGAGGCAATTCGTCGGAGAACGCCAGTGTATTGAGAGTCACGTAGCCTTTGACGCCGCGGCGATGCAGGAACTCCATGATCTCACCGATGCGGTTGAGATCAAAGTTCGCGGCACGAGCACGGGCATTGAAGCCATCATCCAGACCGAAATAGACCGCGTCCGCTCCATTTTCAACCGCCGCGCGTATGCAGTCCCAGTCGCCTGCAGGAGAAAGCAGTTCGGGAGCTTTGATGGTTGATAAGGGCTGGTCGTTGTTCATGGAAACTTCGGGTGCAAACCAATTTGAACGCGGCCAGAAAAATCCCGTCGGCGGAGCGACAGGCGTACCTTACACCCGTCGCTCCGACGACGGCACTTGTCAGGTTTCGCAGCGGATGATACACCCAAATTGCCCCGAGGAGTTTTTTCAATAGCCGTGATTGCCGGGAAATCTCAGAAGCTGATGGAGTCGACGTTGCGGAATCGATCCGAGAACAAAACGGCTGACATCGAAATGACCAGAGAAATCTTCCAGCACGGAAAAACGCATCATCCGGCCAACTTCGCCGGTTCTCAATGCTGCAGTTCCTAATCCACGACATGTTGGGAGATTTGGGAGGTTCTTGTCTTTTTCAGGGCAGAGGCAGGTGCGTAAGCCACCTTGAGCCGTCTGGAAGAACCAGAGTAGAGTCCATGTTGAGGGACTCTGGCGTCTAATCCACGATTGAGGTCTGTCGAACGAAAGTCAAATCGGCGAAAGCGTTGCTTTCGCGTTCAGGCTCTGGAAAGAGCAAGTCCATCGTGCACAGCAAAGCGATCCGGAAGCAAAACGATGAATCTTCATTCCCAGAAAAACGTCTCCGCCAAATCTGTGGTGGCCGTCACTATGCTCGCGCTGGGTATTGCCACGCCGGCGATGTTGTCATCCGTTGGGTGTCAGTCAGTTCCCATGACCAACCGCAAACAGCTTCTGGTCACTTCGGTGGAAAAAGAAAATGAGATGGGCCTGTCGGCTTATCAGGAAGTGCTGAAATCAGAACCGTTGACGAAGAATGAAAAAGCCACCGAGATGGTTCGTCGAGTCGGCCAGCGAATTGCTGATGCGGCCGATCGTCCCGACTTCAAATGGGAATTTAACGTCATCGAATCCGAGACACAGAATGCGTTCTGCCTGCCAGGCGGAAAGGTGGCTATCTACACGGGCATTCTTCCGGTCTGTCAAAATGAAGCGGGACTGGCCGTCGTAATGTCTCACGAGGTTGCTCATGCGATTGCGCGCCACGGCGGCGAACGCATGACCTACCAGACGGCTCAGAATGCCGGTAAAACACTCGGCAGCTATGTGATGCAGAACCAGGATGCGAAGAAGCAGGAGATGGTCCTGACCGCGTATGGCGTTGCCTCCGAGTATGGCGTGATCCTGCCTTACAGCCGAAAGCATGAGCTGGAAGCAGACCATATCGGCGTGCTCCTGATGGCAAAAGCCGGTTACGATCCGTCCGAAGCCCCGACGTTCTGGGAACGTTTTTCGGGCAGCAAGCAGGGAGCAGCACCGATGGAATGGATGTCAACTCATCCCGCCGACGCCACACGAGCCGCTGCTCTGCGCGAACTGATGCCACAGGCGATGAACGACTATGAGGGGGCGTCTGTTAAATACGGTCTCGGTGATCCTGTCCCTTAACGAGTTGGCCACTATACTGCGTGAATCGCAGGCGTGAATCTGCAGTCCACGACAAGCCCGCCGGCGCTGAAGTCCCTCTGTGATCGTTGGTGATTGCATGAGAGCCGACTTCGTTATGTCCCGCAACCCACACTGTGTGCAGGAGTAAATCCGGCAGCAGGCTGGTCATAACCTGGCTTTTGGTCTGCGTTTGAGCACGGGCCATGCCCTTTGGGAGCCGTTTGTGAGTCATGACGTTGTGCGTCGCATCATTGCGAATGTTGAAAACGCGGTGCTGGGAAAACAGCAGACCATCAAGCTGTCCGTCGTCGCTTTGTTGGCCGGTGGTCACATTCTGCTGGAAGATGCTCCGGGCCTGGGGAAAACGTCTCTGGCTCGAGCCCTCTCGAAAACCCTGGGCTGCAAGTTTGTCCGCATGCAGTTTACGCCCGACCTGTTGCCAAGCGACATTCTCGGTTCCAGTGTGTACCGTCCCGGTACCGGTGACTTCGAATTCCGTCCGGGCCCCATCTTCACGAATATTCTGTTGGCTGACGAAATCAATCGGACCACGCCCCGGAACCAGAGTGCATTGTTGGAGGCGATGAGCGAACGACAGGTATCCGTTGATGGGATTACTCATAAACTACAGGAACCATTTCTGGTCATCGCGACTCAGAATCCCTATGAGTTTGAGGGCACCTATCCACTGCCGGAGAATCAGCTCGATCGATTTATGATGTGCCTGAGTGTGGGTTATCCGGACCGCAAGTCCGAGCTGGAGATATTGCAGAAGCATCGCACCGGCCAACCTGTTGAGTCTTTAAATTCGGTGACGAATGCCGACGAAGTTTTGCAGCTTCAGAAACAGGTTCAGGCCGTCACCGTAGACACATCACTGGCCGAGTACATGCTGGAGTTATCTGTCCGGACGCGATCGCACAACGAACTGACACTCGGCGTGAGTACTCGCGGAACTCTGACGTTGTACCGAGCCGCTCAGGCCGTGGCATTCTGCGAAGGACGCAATTACGTGATTCCCGATGACATCAAGCAGATTGTCATCCCCGTGCTGGCTCATAGAATTGTGTGTCGCGGCATCCTGAAGGAAGGCCATCGCCAACGAGCCTCGCAGGTTCTGAAAACTCTCCTTGATAGCGTGCCGGTTCCGTCGTAAGCCACTTGTCTTCCAGCGGCATTCCGTCAATCTGTTCAACTCTATTCCAAATAGAGACAGCCGTTACTGGCCAGCAGAAGCTGGCAAAAATTTGACCAGGCTTTGTGCTGACTGTCGGATGATTCGGCATAAAGTTCCTGCTGCTGCTTGATAAAGGCCAGCGATTCCGCAGCGATGTCGTCTTCACATGGAGAGCCTGTCGCCAGCACAAAAGCCTGCCGAATACGGTCTTCATCCGACTTTTCAGCTTCGCTCAGAACGCGTTTCGAAAAATTGTGACCTCGTCGCACGGCGAATTCCGAATTCAACAGCGTCAGCGACTGCAGAGGCATTGTCGTTACAGGCCGGCGAGTACAATTCACCACCATCATCGGCGCGTCGAAAACGTTCAGCAGGCTCAGTCCCTGACTGCGTCGTTGTTGCAGATAAATCGAACGACGAAACGCCCCTGGGTTATTTTCTGGAACCAGTACTTCAGCGGCTCCGTTGCGCGTTGTCGGGATGTAGGGACCATCCAGCGTGAGATCGAGATCACCACTGATGGCCAGTTGGGAATCTCTTACGGCTTCCGCATCCAGACGACGAATCGGAAATCTCCACAGCAGCTTGTTGTACGGATCGGCCGAAGTCCCGTCGTTATTCGCAAAGCTGGTTTGCTGAAACACGGCCGACTGCAGAATCAGACGATGCAGTGATTTAAGACTCCATCCGGAGCGAACATATTCCTGAGCGAGCCAGTCGAGCAGTGCCGGATGAGTCGGCTCCGCACCGCTCATGCCGAGATTTTCCGGAGTGCTGACCAGACCCGTGCCGAAGTATTGCTGCCAGACTCGATTGACCTGGACTCGAGCCATCAAAGAGGCGGCTCGAGAACCAGGCTTCGTCACCCAGTTGGCCCAGGCGAGACGACGACCTGACGAAGGGAATCCGTTCGACGGGGCGGTAATCTCCAACGGATTGTTTTCATCATTCAAAGCAGAGACTGGTGCAGGCGCCACTTTGTCTGTGGGGTGAGAGTATTCACCGCGATCGAGCAGAAATACGTCCGGCGGAGAAGGATCCGTGTCTGTCTGCCAGGCAATGCGACCGGGTTCCTGTGCCTGCAGTTTGGGGATCTCATCGGCGACTGTTTTGATTTCATCCTGACGCTTTTTGAGTTCTGCCTGGAACTCCGCCACAGCAGGAGTACTCGGTGATTGAGAATCGACGGCGAACGAAGCTTCGACCAGAACATTGTCGACCTGAAAACTGCGATTGCAGCACAGACCGAACGCAAAGCCGCCATCAGGCAGATCGGCTTCGGCAAGCTCTACCGTTTTGCCTTCCGGGAGACCATCGACAAGATGTTGCAGTTGAAACTTGCGATTCGCCCCATGTGTGAGGCGGACACCATATGACTTCCCCGCCACATAACCCGCACTGCCGATATTTCCGGCGTGAGTCGACGACGGGCCGGGATAGTCGACATGCACGGAAGCGCCGCCAGCCGGGTTGCCATCGATCAGAATATTGCCACCGGCAACAGTGCTGTTGTTGTTGAAATCGTGCAGAGCGATCCCGTAGGCAATTCGCTCTGCTGGCTTCTCGTCGTCTCGCACCTTTGTGTCGACCAGCGAAAAGGTGACCTGAATCCACTGACCTTCGACGTCCGGTGTCCAGTCGAATGTTTGTTTTGTGGTCAGCCATTTATCGCCCGTCGCACCACCTTCGACGATCTGCAACAGACCATTGGAGCTCAACGCGGCCGGCAAAGGTTGATCGTTCAGGCTCTCTGGAGCGGTGGTCAGAAGATTGACCGTGGAAACTCCGGCCGGGCCATCGTCGCCCGTAATCGTGGCACTCCAGTTTTCATTCAGGCGATCGCCGATGGAAAAATCATCCGAGAAGCGAACAAGCTCTGGCAGACGATTTTTCGTCGACCAGTCACGCAGATCATTCTGGAGAGCAGTGAGTCGTTCTTTGGCGTCAGTGATTTGTTTCTCCCACGCGTCGTAAACGCCTGGAGGATTTGCATAAACAATTCGCTCGTTGGGCTTCACCCATTTCTCGTGGTTGAAGGTCGGGAATAACACAGATTGAAACTGGTAGAAATCTTTCTGCGTCAATGGCTCAAACTTATGGTCGTGACACTTGGCACATTGAAACGTGAGGCCCAGCAGGGACGAGGCGATGATCTGTTGAGAAGACTCCAGAGCCGTGTAGCGATCGATGCGAACTTCATCCGGATTACCATCGCTTTCGCCAGTACCGTCCTGGCCGTTTCGCAGATAATGCGTTGCGATAAGCTGATCGATCATTTCCGGCGTTGCGGTTTTGCGATGCTTCACCGAATCAAATCCGGACAATTCATCACCAGCCATTTGCTCACGAATAAACTGATCAAACGGCTTGTCGGCATTGATCGATCTAACGACGTAGTCACGATACTTCCAGGCCAGCGGCCGATCAGAGTCGGCATTGAAGTAGCCATTGGAGTCGGCGTAACCGGCAGCATCAAGCCAGTGTCGTCCCCAGCGAACGCCGTATTGCGGGGAGCCCAGATAACGTTCGACCATGTTGCTCCATGCGTCTGGCGATTCGTCAGCAAGGAAGTTCTCAATTTCCGCTGGAGTCGGCGGCAATCCCGTCAGGATAAAACTCACGCGCCGAATCAATGTGCGTCGATTGGCGGCAGGACTGATTCGCAGGCCAGTCTTTTCCAGTTCGAGCTGGATGAATTGATCGATCGGGGTGCGACAAATCTCTGGCTGGCCAACATGCGGTGGTTCCGCAGACTGCAACCGAGTAAACGCCCAGTGTTCGTCGCGCCGCATCGATTGGGCTTCTGGCTCATTCGCCGGAAGTCCGGGGGCTCCGGCAGCAATCCAGCGTTCCAGAATCCGCTTTTCGGAATCGGACAGAGGATTCTCCGGGGGCATTTCATTGTTCTGAACTCGAGTCAGAAGTGAGCTTGTTTCCGCATGTCCCGGGATCACCACCGCACCGGATTCACCTCCCTGAAAGATTCTTATCGCCGAATGCAGTTGCAGGCCCGCTTCTTTTTTCGAAACGCCGTGGCACTTGACGCAATGGCGTTTCAGCAGCGGCATGACTTCAGATTTGAACGATTCGTGGCGTGAACGATCTTGCTTTGTGAGTTGCTCGGATGGCTTCTCACCCTGAGATTGCTCATCCGCCAATGCCTGGCCACCGCACAGCAAGAGAAACAACAGGCCGAGAATGCTCATGGCAACTCCGGAAGGCGGGAAGGACGAAATCGAATACGGCAGGGCTAGCAAGGATACCAGGGAAAACGCCATTCGCAAATGGAAAGGCGGTCGGACACATTTATGCCCCCTCCAGCAACACGATCGCTGCACAAATCTCCGTGTCAAATTCAATCGACCAGGAGTTCAATGCATTTGGAAGTCGGCGACAGTGATTGCCAATGTCGCCGTCTCGCTCCGTGGAGACGAGGCCTTGCGGAGAGCCTTTAGCTAAGAGAGCCACGCGATCAACCTGCTCAAGGGAAGCAAATTCTGAACTAAGGGGCCATCCATTTATGAAGAGAAAATGAATCAACACGTGATCAGATTTTGTCAAGTCGATCAACTCACCTCGAACGCATCGCGGAGAGGAAATACCCGCCAGAACCAATGCCACTCAATATTCGCAACAGTCAACTTTGCACTGGCCACCAACAACAGACGGATGACCCCATGAATCGCGAAGCCGCGATGACTGGTCGTCAACGAAGTAAACTGCGAGAAACCCAGGGTTCTTGTCCTGGCTTTGCGACAGCCCGTAAATCTCAATGATTCGCAAGTGCCAGCGAGGATCCGGTTGCTGGAGGCGTTCAAAAACCGTATTCTATTCGGCCTGTTGCGTTCTTCTCTATGGCTCATGCGAATGAAACCCTGTCAACGCGTAACGCCAATTCATTACTTTCGTGAAAGAAATTGATCGTGTTCAATCAATCAATTCGATTACTTACAGTCGGACTCGCAATTGCAGCGGCAACGGCGGACGCCTCTGATTTTCCAGCACTGGTTGCCAAAGTGCCACGAGGGTCGAATTCACTGGTGCTGATTGATGTTGATGCCGTTCTGGCATCTCCCATCGCGCAGTCGAATGGATGGGCTCGTCGATTTAACGACGGCAACTCAGATCGTCCGCTGTACCTTCCTCCCGAAGCTGATAAGGTCGCAATTGCTGTCCAATTGGATCTGGTGCGGGGATGTGCCAAGAACTGGGAAGTCGCCGTAATGGGCATGAAAGAGCCTTTCTCCATGAGCTTGATCGCTCGAGCCGAAGGCGGATATGTCGATGAAATCGAGGGAGTGAAGGCAGCGTGGGTTCCGAGCGACGCGTACTTCATCGAACTTGACCCCCAAACACTTGGACTCATGGCTCCGGCGGATCGACAGTCAATCGCACGCTGGGCCGAAAAAGGCAAAACTGCACAGCCTGAAATGCTCTCCGATTACCTTGGAGCATTGACAACTTCCGCCGGCCACGGGGCGCAGGTGGTGATGGCCATTGATGCGGCTGACGCCATCCAACCTCATCGAGTTCGCGCCAGACTGGAAGGTTCAAAGTTCGCGACTAGTCAGAACCTGGATTCAACCATTGAGCTCATCAGTAGTTTGAGGGGGCTGGTGTTTCAACTCACGTTCAACACGAAGGTTCAGGCTGTTGCAAGAATTGACTTCGCAGTGCCAGTTTTGCTGAAAGAAGATGTGGCCAAAGGTCTTGTGCTGGGCGCGATGGAGAACCTGCAGTTTTCCCTGCCAGGGACTGAAAACTGGAGCTGCTCAGTCAAAGAGAACTCGATCATTATGTCCGGCGAACTGGACAATGATGCTCTGCGTCGAGTCTTCACGCTGATGGAACTACCGACCACAAAATTCAGCAGCTTGAAGGATCAAAGCATCGAGGACAATTCTCAGGCAACCGTCGTGAAGTGTTCGCAAGCTTATTTTCACGCCGTTGATGCGATGCTCATTGATCTGAAAAAGCGAACCAAGGTTAACTCTGCAGGCGATGCTGGCTGGATTGATCGATACGCTGCGAAGATTGACCGACTTCCAGTCCTGCATGTGGACGAGGAGTTGCTGACGTATGGTGAGAAACTCACAGAAACTCTGCGAATCATTTCCGGCTCCCGCAAAATGAGCAATATGCAAGGGGCTTCGGCAGAACGCGTTGCTATCGGTGAGGCCGGAGTCTCATCAAGCAATGATGGTTATGGTTACCGAGCCTACAGCTACACCAGCCCCCGGGTCGCTGAGACAAATGCGGGAAATATCAGAGCGGACGCTACTGCCACTGGAACAAGCGTAAAGCTTCAGGGCTGGACTCTCATTGACAATGCTACGCTGGCAATTCGAAAAGTGATGACGCAAAAGTACAACATGGAATTCTGAAGTACTGGCGCGAAGTAAAACCTACGGCCATCTGTGGTAAGGGCGTCGAAAGCCAGGCTCATCCACCTGTTTCTGGCTGCGATTGATGGTCTGAGGATTTCCAGATCATGTTCTCTATTTTCCGTAGCGTAGTACGCCGAGCCAGTACGTGCAGGCGGCTGTTGCAAAGCAATCCTGCAATTGATAGTTCGAGGCAGGTTATGGATGGCCTTGAACTCTTCCAGCCCTGTCCTCGCCCTGTCCTCGCCCTGTCCTCGCCCTGTCCTCGCTCAAAACTGTGGAAAAACGGTGCGTGCTTCAATTGTGCCACTCAATCTGACATACTCAGTTGGCGGTCTATTGATTCATCCGGCCGAAAGGCGATAGCAGGGTGTTGATTTCATACCAACCCGAGGCGCAAGCGAGGCAAATCCATGGAATTCCTTGGTGGCCCGTCTGGTTGGTATCTGGAGCTTCCTGAAAAAGCGACTAGTGCTCTGTCAAGGCTCAATTTTCGGGTACGACGGACTTCCAGTCCGTCGACAAAGGTTACCGCCGACGGACTGGAAGTCCGTCGTACAAATACAATTCAACCCCAACTTTAAAGGTTGACAGAGCACTAGATCAACAACCCGCCAGCCCCTGTTTGGTTGCCACAGAAGTGCGGGGATTTTCAACCGGGGCTTCGGCGAATAGATCGACTGAGTCAACAAACCGCCGAGGCTGGAGCGGGTTTTTCTGTTGGAAGAGCAGAGTACAAAGGTTTGCTGTGTCAGATACCAAGGTTACGACCAAGTCAGAGTCACTGCCGGTGATCGGGCAGTCTATTCCTTATGATCGATTTCTGGACTGCGTGCATTGCGGCCTTTGTACGGCGTCGTGTCCAACGTATGTCGAGACGAGCGATGAAAATGACAGCCCGCGAGGACGCATCTATCTGATGCGATCCGTGATCGACGGACGGCTCGATTTGACCGACAAAGTGCGGCATCACCTGGATCTGTGTCTGGACTGTCGCAGTTGCGAAACGGCTTGTCCGAGCGGTGTTCAATACGGTCGACTGATCGAACCTTTTCGAGTTGAGATGCATCAAATGTCGGCCGCCGGAACTTCCGGTGCCGCGAACGCTGGTCAGCCGCAGGTGGCTCATAAGCCCGATTGGTTTCATCGCTGGATTATGTACGGTCTGTTCCCCGATCGTCACCGCATGAAACTTGCACTGACTCCAGCGCGTTGGATGCAGCGGCTGGGGCTTGATCGATTCATGGACAAGGTGGGGCTGACAAAGCTTCTGCCGGAGCGACTGCAGCGAATGCAGTCGCAATTGCCCACGCTGAAGTCACCTCTGCCCGAGCTTCCGGAATTCCTGCAGGCTCAGGGTCCTCGCCGTGCGCGAGTCGCCTTATTCATTGGCTGCGTGGCCGATGCGATGTTTCGCCATGTGCACTGGGCCACAGCGAGAGTGCTGCAGGCCAATGGCTGTGATGTTGTGATTCCCCGGAGCCAAGGCTGCTGCGGAGCGATTCATTATCACAGCGGTGCATCGGAGCCGGCTCTGGGACTAATGAAACAGAACATGGCGGCCTTTGAAGACAAGACGCTGGATGCCATCATCGTCAATGTTGCGGGCTGCGGGGCGATGCTGAAAGACTACGGCCATATTGCGGAGGAACTCAATCACCCGCAGGGAACTCAAGCCGTGTTGACTTATGAACCGAATTCGCCGGAAGCGAAATTCAGTCATCGCATTAAAGACATCAGTGAATTCCTGATGACGCTCGGTCCGATCAAACCTGAAGGACGTGTCGAGGCGGTAGTGGCCTATCAGGATGCGTGCCATCTTCAGCATGCTCAAAAGATTCGCCAGCAGCCTCGGGATCTGTTGAAACTCATCCCGGGCATTACAGTTCGAGCGATCGCAGAGTCGGAGCTTTGCTGTGGAGCGGCCGGCAGCTACAACCTGACTCAGCCGGAAATGGCTGATCGGCTTGGGCAGCGAAA
>CAMAXD010000050.1 GCA_945861975.1 Candidatus Kuenenia stuttgartensis
AGCTGCAGGAGCTTACGGAACTTATCGAGATCGAAGGACTCGCCCTTTTCTTCGTTTTCCACGGATTTCGCCATATGAAAATTGCCTCCAGACGCGAAAACTCAGCGTCTTGTCTGATACACGTACGAACGACCACCGCAGTAAGCCCGGCTTTTCCAAAAGGCCAAGCTTCACACGAAAGCGAGGTCGTTCCAAAGAGCACGCAGGATCGTGAACTCCTCGGATTTATGCAAGGAAAGGAACGATTGCCTCTTCGAATTCGCGAGGAACGTTCGACAAAACCTCATTTCCGTCCGGAGTCAGCAGCAGATCGTCCTCGATCCTGACCCCGAATTTTCCTGGCAAATAGATTCCCGGCTCGACGGTCACCAGCATCCCGACCTCAAAGACCTGCTCCGAAAGCGGGCTCATGCGGACCGATTCGTGGATTTCGAGGCCAAAACCGTGGCCCAGTCCGTGGCCGAAGTTCTTGCCAAAGCCAGCGTCTGCGATAATTTCCCGAGCAATCTTGTCGACGTCCGCACATTTTACACCCGGACGAATTGCCTCAATCGCCGCCTGTTGAGCCTTCAGCACCGTGTTGTAAACCTGCTCCATCAAACGAGTTGGCTTTCCTGTGATCAGAACTCGTGTCAGGTCGCTGCGATAGTGAGATTTTACTTCGGCACCCCAGTCGATCAGCAGCACCGGACTCTCAGAAACACATCGTCCCCCGGCATGAGCATGCGGCAGAGCGGATGTCGGACCGACACCCACGATCGGCTCAAAAGCCGGACCCGTAGATCCGAAACTCCGCATGGCAGCTTCCAGCAGAAACCGGATTTCTGTCTCAGTCTGATTCGGGCGAAGCGAGCTGCGAACAACGGCGAAACCTCGCTCAGCAATGCGCACGGCTTCACGAGTCTGCTCGATCTCCCACTTATCTTTGACCTCTCGCAGCCGTTCAATAAGGCCGCTGGTCGCGACAATCTCTGCAGAGACAATTTTCTTTGCCAGCGAAGAATGCTGCGACAACGTCACGTAGTCCGCTTCGATGCCGACGCGCTTTACCTTGGCCTTCGCGATTAAGCGGGCCGCATGATCGTCAAGAGTGCTGGCCGCATCGCGAATCTCGGCGTCCAGCCCGGGACACTCGTCGGCCAATTGTGTCTCGTATCGCGTGTCGCTCAGGATCACGGTTGTTGACGACGACAGAAACAACCAACCCGACGACCCGGAGAATCCCGTGAGGTACCGTACGTTGCTGGAACCAGTAACCAACAGGCCGTCGACAGACGCGTCTTTGAGTTTTCTCAACAGGCGATTTCGCCGAGCTTCGTAGTTGGGGCCAGTCATGGCTGAATGTTCCTGAAGAATTTGTCTTGAATGAATCGCTGAACGACAGAGGCCCGACTTCGTAAGAAAGCCGAGCCTCTGATCCGTAGCGTGTGTTTATCCCGGTGATCAAATCTCAGCCAAGATCAGCCTGAATATCAATCCATCGTCGCTGTTCAAAAGATTCCAGCACGGCATCAGCGATCGCCTGGGCCGATGCGCCATCATGGAAGCCTGGCACCGCATCACGCTCTTCGATGATGGCAGATGTCAGTTCCCAGACGAGGTCGTAGCGGAACACCGTGCTGGGTGAACCCTGCGACGGGTCGCGAGGGCTTCCCGGAGCAACGAGGAACTCCTTCGGCACTGCCAGCTTCTCCATGTCCTTGCCGTTGCGAGACAGAATAACCGTGTTGGGATCCGTGAGCTGATAAGCGGCCGAACCTTCACTGCAATTTACTTCCGCCCATTCATATCCGACGCCCTTATTATTGTGGCCCTTCATCAGAGTACTGCCTTCCCAGACTCCGACAGCACCGCATTCGAAGAATCCAATCAGGCTGGACCAGTCATCAACTTCAGAGGGAGGGCAAGGCTTTCCGTCGGCCGTTTTATCACGAGGCACGAACTGAGCCACGGCACCACAGATCGACTTGATCGGCCCCAGCAGATCCTGAGCAAAGTCGATGCGGTGGATTGTCATGTCGAACAGGTCACCCGCTCCAGCCAGCTTCTTAATCTGACGCCACCCCCAGCTCGTTTCCGGCAGATCAAGAAATCTCTGACTGCGAAAATGTCGGGGCGTGCCCAGAGCACCACTGCTTACCAGATGCTTTACGTATCGCATCGAAGGAGCAAAGCGATATGTGAACGCCGTCATGTGACGCACATTGGCATCACGAGCCGCACGGTACATTTCAGCAGACTCAGCAAAGTTGAGCCCCAGCGGCTTTTCACACATCACATGCTTACCATTCCTCGCGCACTCCAGAGCCTGTTCGTGATGCACAAAGTTTGGGGTCGCGATAATCACCGCATCAACATCCGGATCAGCCGCCAACTGACGGTAGTCCGAGTATGTTTTGACCGGACCCCATTCGCTCGCCCGCTGTGCCATCAAAGCTGCATTCGGATCACAAATCGCCACCAGCGACGCGCGAGGATCCAGCTTGATCCCCGGCACATGATGAAAATCCGAAACCGCTCCGGCACCAATAATTCCGTATCGAACATGAGAGGGCATGATACTGTCTTTCCGACGTTCAGAATAAAGCTATTGATTAATTTTGTCAGCCGGATCGTCATCTGGCTGAAAGGTAAAGTTCCCTCAAACGGACCAGCGCCTGTTCTCGAGTGGCGAGCCGTTCGTCGAGCTGTTCGTTGCGGATCGTGGTGAGCAGTTCGCGCACCACGGGTCCGGCAGGAATCCCAAGGCCCATCACATCTCGCCCGTCAATCAGCGTGGCCGGCGCGAGCGTTTCCGGGGAAGTGCGGGAAAGGTAACGTCGACAGAATTCCGCGTCTACCGGATCTCTCCTGCAGGAACGAGCGATCGCCGATGACACATCCAGCAGCAATTGTGCATGCGGATGATTCAGAAGCGGCTTGAAAATGTGCAGCGGCTGGCTCGCGATGTTTTCCAGGACGGGCAGAGAATTCAACAGCCAGCACACGCAGTCGATTTCTTCGTTCGACATCTTCAGCCGACGACAGACTTCTTCGATCCGTGCAACTCGATGTCGATTCTCCCGTTCCCCGGAAGCGAACAACGGCCGCAGCAGAAGACTAAGCGCCGCCTCAAAACTTGCTGACTCCAGCAATCCCAGCGCATCGAGTATCTCGTCCTGCTGAATCAATCCGTGAATCGAAGAGATTTCCGGCAACACTTCAGCAAACAGCGATGTCTCCTCCAGCATCTTCGCGGCTGTTGCGCGAGTCGAGTGCGACAGCATACGCCGCAGTTCCTGAGCGATCCGCTCTACACTGACCTGGCTTAGTTGCGTCGCGAATTGGCGAATCGCATCAGCTGTCTGAACGTCCAGATGAAATCGAAATGTGGCGGCGAATCGCACGGCTCGCAGCATACGAAGTTTGTCTTCACGGAACCGATCAACCGGATCTCCAATCGCGCGCACAACACCAGCCGCCAGATCTTCTCGACCGCCGACGTAGTCAATGACCTCATTCCGGATCGGATCGAAGAACAGCCCGTTGATCGTAAAGTCGCGGCGGCGTGCATCTTCTTCGGGACGACAGAACTGCACCGAGTTCGGTCGGCGTCCGTCGAGGTACTCGCCGTCGCTGCGGAAGGTCGCGATTTCAATCTGACCGGCTGACTTTGTCGGACCAAGAACCATGACAACGCCAAAACTCGCACCGACCGGGATTGTACGGCGAGTTCCGAAGAGCCGAATCACTTCGTCCGGGGTCGCCGTACTGGCGACGTCGTAGTCTTTGGGCGACTTTCCCAGCAACTGATCTCGCACACAGCCCCCGGCCCACAATGCTTCAAATCCTTCACGGCGCAGAGTTTCGACGACGGATACGGCAAACTGACGTCGCGGGTCAGAGGATGAAGCAGAAGAGGCTGTGTTTGCCATTGATAGTTTTCGCCATTGATAGTGACTAATTCGCCATTGATAGTGACTAAACAGAGAGCGTGCTTCAGAAAGCAGAACGCAGGCTTGAGCTGCCTCTGAGGAAAAAAAAGACACCGGTCTGCTCAACGCCAGCAGCTTTTTTTGTCGTCATCGCTTCAGTTTTCCCGTTTACCGCTTTCCCGTTTACCGCCGAGCCGAAGGCAACGGCTTTTCGGTGGGCCATCGCCTTTGGCTCGGCGGTAAACGGTTAACTCAACAGGCCGCCGACCGATAACTCTTCTCTGAAAATGCGGCATTCCCGGTTTTCAGGCCGCAGAATGGTCATTTCTGAGAGAGTGGCCAGGGAATCGCAACTGTAAGCGAATAGCCGACTTCCGAGAACTCTTCGCTTCAGATGAGATCGAAAAGTATCGGCTGACACAGACGGGACCTCCTGCTAGGATCTCCCGTTCGTCTTCACTTCTTGAGACGACACCGCCCTCCTCTGCCTTTTTATCGTCGAACGAAATTGGACGCAGCCCAACAGGCCGATTCATGAGAAATACTCGAGTTAACTTAAAGAACCCTCTCATTGCTGCGTTACTGGCTTACCTGATTCCAGGTGCTGGGCATTGGTATCAGGGGCGGAGATTCAAGGCCACTATTTATTCAGTGTGCATCTTGAGCCTGTTCATCTGGGGCATGATTCTCGGCAACTGGCAGCCAGTTTACAGCCAGTTGGTTTACCAGACGGACAGAGTGACTCCCCAGATGGAGAAGAAAGTTCCCACGACGAAGTTCTCTTTTGGTTACGCAGCTCAGTTCTTTAATGGTGCGATGGCTTTACCGGCTTTGGTTCAGGAGTCACGGCTTCGCAATGAGCAGGTTCGGATCGATCATCTTGATTCCGAACTCGAGAGCGATTTCATCGGCATGGTTTCGGACTTCAGCGGAAGAGGAGATGACCTGCAAATTGTCACGGGCACAATGCTGATCGCTCCCGTCAATCCGAGTGGTGGAGAAGCCGTCACGGGAACTCTGAAGGCCAGTGCTGCAGATGGTAAGGTTGTGGACTATGGTCTTGGTGGTCAGATTCAACTTGGGCGAGAAGTCTTCGGTTCTCCTCGTCGAGAGATTGAATGTCGTATCGTGAGTGTGGATGGTGAAGAACTGAATATCGACAAAACGCTGCGTGGCACAATTAGTCGCGGCTTTCTGAATTGGTATCAGGCACCATGCGATTCGCAGGAGCTGGATCGGCTTCACGGGGATCTGAGTCGCAAGTTTGATATCGCATCGGTCTTCACCTGGATCGCGGGGCTGTTAAACCTGCTGGCGATCTGGGATGCTGCTGACGGGCCGGCGTATGGTTATGGCAATGAGAAGCCGGAAGATGACGAAGACGATGATGAAGATGCCCCAAAGAAACCATAACCCGAGGACTGCATCATGGACCTGACAATTTTGACTCACGCAGTCCCCCTGACAGCCATTATCTGCCTGGTTTATTCAAACAGTCGTTTTGAATTGCCGGAAAGAATTTTACGCTCAGCGCTGGTCATGTTTATCAAGACGATCAGCTTTCTTGGGGTGCTGTATGCGTTCCTCCTTTGGCTGTCACGATAGTTTTCTGTCGCAGCAGTTTCGCTGTTACGATAGCTTTTGACTGAGATGCTGGAGCCTGACATGAACCCGATTCAGGAATACCTTCAGACGTTGACTCGCCGCCAGTTCTTTGGCGATGGGGCGATCCGCATGGGAGGCGTCTCTCTGGCGATGCTGGCTGCCGAACGAACAGCCAACGCGGCCGATCAGCTTTCTCCGGTTTCTGTCGCTTCTCCAGCCATGGTTCACCCACCATTGCTCGGGTTCCCACATTTCGCTCCCAAAGCGAAAGCCGTGATTTATCTGCACATGAACGGCGGGCCTTCGCAACTGGACACCTGGGATTACAAGCCGCATCTGAAGGAGCACTTCGACAAGGACCTGCCGGATTCGATCCGCATGGGTCAGCGAATTACGACCATGACCAGTGGTCAGGCCCGCCTGCCGGTTGCTCCTTCCATGTTCAACTTCGCTCGCTACGGACAGGCCGGAACCTGGGCCAGCGAATTATTATCTCATACGGCGAAGCACGCTGACGATCTGGCTGTTGTTCGCAGCGTTCACACGAACGCGATTAATCACGACCCGGCTTGTACCTTCGTCACGACAGGTAGCGAGGTTCCAGGCAAACCCAGCATTGGAGCCTGGCTGGCTTATGGTCTCGGCAGCGCCACAAATAATCTGCCGGCCTTTGTGGTTCTGACGCCACGCTGGACATCAAAGCAGGCGGCTCAGGCCTTATTTACGCGGATGTGGAGCAGCGGATTTCTGCCGTCAAAGTATACCGGCGTTGCCTTGCGCAGCGTGGGTGATCCCGTGCTGTACATTGATAATCCGTCTGGTATCGATGCGCGACATCGGCGAGCCATGCTGGATACTCTGTCGCAGCTCAACCAGAAAAACTTCGAACGCTTCGGCGATCCGGAAACGCAGACTCGTATCGCTCAATACGAAATGGCATTTCGGATGCAGAGCAGTGTGCCGGAGCTTGTCGATCTGTCCGGCGAAACAAAAGAAACTTTGGACATGTATGGTCCGGAAGTTTCGAAACGCGGAACCTTTGCCGCAAGTGCGCTGTTGGCTCGCCGAATGGTTGAGCGAGGTGTTCGGGTTGTGCAGATTCTGCATCGTGGCTGGGATCAGCATGGCTCGCTGCCCAGTGAAATTCGACATCAGTGTTATGACACCGACCAGCCCTGCGCGGCACTGTTGCAGGATTTGAAGCAACGCGGACTTCTCGACAGCACGCTGGTGGTCTGGGGCGGCGAATTTGGTCGCACGGTGTATTCTCAGGGCGCATTGACAAAGACCAACTACGGGCGTGACCATCATCCTCGCAATTTCAGCATGTGGATGGCGGGTGGCGGGATCAAGGGTGGTGTGGTGCATGGAGAAACCGATGACTTCAGCTACAACATCGTTGATAAGCCGTGCCACGTGAATGACCTGAATGCCACGGTCATGCATTGCCTTGGAATTGACCACGAGCGTTTCTCCTATCGTTTTCAGGGGCTCGATCAGCGCCTGACAGGAGTGGAACCTCAGCGCGTTGTGCAGGAAATCCTGAGCTAACCGCAGCAGGATCAATTCACACAGCCGGAGCATTCGGCATGTTGGGCTCAACAGGCGTCTCAAGGCGCATCTGGAAGGACAGGAACCAAGTGTGCGGTTCTGTCTGCTCCCTCAGAAATTGCGCTTATTACTCGCCCAAATGCGTTCGATACACGGTGTGTTCGCAGTCTGGAAACGACTGCCGGAGTGAAAACTCTGCCTGTGGAATTTTCCGTCATGGATGCCGCCGTTACCACCAATTGCTGATCGCCCCACTTCTCAAAAGTTTGGTCCCTCAGCCCTTTGTTCAGGTTGCCCATGTCCATCGAAGAACTGCTTTTGCAGATGGAGCAGTATCGGTTACGCAGGGAACAGCGGGATTGCCGTCCGGACTGGCTGAAGCAGTTTGTTCAGCAAGCTTCGGCCGTTTTTGAACCTCTTTCTCAAGTGGGTCGAGTTGGCTACGACTGCCAGTTCGACGAACGTGGCTGGACGGTCTGCATGTATCTGGGAACCACCGAGATCGTCGGGGGTGCTCGTGATGGTCAGATTGATCATGCCAGTTTTCGAATCGATCTGAATTCTTTAACAGCTCTCTTCAGTACGGTGACTCGGTTTGAATGGTACTCCCTGGGAGGCAACTCAACAGAAGTCTCAACGGCTGAGAAAATTCGCTCTCTCATCTGTGTCCACGGATCCGTCGGTGGTGCTCATGAAGTGCGACTGGAACTGCTGGCGACTCCTCCGGACTTTGTCGGTCCGGGATTGCACTGCCGTCCTGACGGCGCTATTTACGAAACTCATTGATGAACATTCCGCAACCCTGATCGGTTGCGATTAATATCGGGTCGGGCAACGGCACTCCGGCAGAGCACTCAACTCTGCTGGAGTGCCGTTTTTTTATGCGCCCGGTAATTCCTTGCGTGAGATCGAGAAACCGACGGCAGATATTCTCGCCTCCAATTTTTACTCGGATAGAATCTTCGCATCGACGTCGCCCTCTGGGTTCTACACGAGTAGAAATGAGGCACGAAAGTCTTTGACTTCGGCGGAACGACGGCATGGGTCCAGAGAGTCCTCCTGAGCTGGTCATACTGAGTCTGTTCGACGCCTCCTGGCTGGATGAAGATGCGATCAGGCGGCTGTGGAAAGCGTTTAATCAGAAGCTGAAGGAGAAGAGCCATGAGTGATGTTGTCGCTTCATAGCTCGGTCTGGAGACCGGCCACAACGCAGTGGAGATCGGTAACATTGAATTTGCATGGTGACCAGTACGACGCGACGACGCGTGAATCGAGTAATTCACCATCAATCGTCCAGTGTAATGAAGTGTATTCAGAAGGTGCCAAAGATAAATGGCCTGCACACTCGTGGCGCGCTTCATTCCCTGGTGCAGATCAGATACTTTACTTACTCTGTGGACCAGAGGAGTTGTCCGAGCTGACGTCATGCAGCATCCGTCTGGTGCCTCGAATCAATTTCTGGAGACCGGCGATGAGATTGTCCGTGCGTCTGATCTCGTTATGTACACTTTTCCTGCCAACGCTTAGTGCACAGGAATCCGGCCTTGAATTGATCCCGGAAACTGCAGCGGCCGTGATGCGGATTCAGGCGCCCGAACAAATCACTGCGGACCTGGTGGAGTTCATCAACAAAGTTCAGCCGGGCTTCGGCGGACTCGCGGAAGCTCAGTTGCCGATGGTCTTCGGCCAAGCCATTAAAAATCCTCAACTGGCAGGGGTTGATCAGTCCAAAGACTGGTACGTGGCTTTGTTTATTGATGAGTCCGGCCAGCCTAAAGGAGTACTCGTACTGCCAGTGACTGATTCGGACGAAGCCAAAGGGGCGATGGAACAGACTTTTGAGTTCGTGGAACACGAAGACTGGCTGATTTGTTCTCCGGAAGGTCTCTTCTTTGATGAGTTCGAAGAGCTAAAGGACGGCAAATTGAAATCAGCTGCATCGCTTCTGGATGAACAGATGGACGCGATCGTCATGAAAGGTCATGTCACCTTCGCCGTAAATGCTGTACTACTTCGCGAAACCTTTGCGGATGAATTAAACTCTGCAGATGACCGACTTGAAGAGCTGATTCAGATGCTGGGCTCGCAAATCAAGCAAGCCAGTCCGTCAATGGATATGGAGTACGTTCTTGATATGTATCGAGATCTCGGCAAGGCTGTACTGCAGGCTGTGAATGATTCGGAGTCTTATGCTCTGTCGCTTGAAGTCACAGACGATGCGCTGAAGATTGACCAACTGTTGACCGTTGGAAAAGAAACTGACACAGCCGCATTCTTTGCAACTCAGCCGGTCAGCGACATGCCAACACTGAAGTCTGTTCCCGAAGGCCTGATGGGGTACATGGGGATCCATGGTAACCCGGACTCTTTGCTGACTTGGTCAAAGTCTGTTGTCGAGAAAGTGATCAAGAACGATGAACAAAAAGCACTCACCTTGAAGGCATTGGAAAGCCTGACAGAGGCTGAATTCGGCACCCTGGCGGCTGGTGGTGATTTGCTTCCGGAAGAAGATGTTGCGATGCGGTATTTCTCGATAGCCGAGATTGCCCCTGCTCAACTCATTCGCGACATGATGAAGTCACTGGGGAATGGTGTCGAATACGAAGTGGCCGGAATAGAGCAACAACTGACGTATGAGCCGGATGCAGAGAAGATTGGCGATCAGTCGGTCGACATCTCTCGCCTTAAGCAGACGATACCTGATGGTCTTGATCCAACCGGGATGCAGAAGAAGATCAATGAGAAGCTTTATGGCCCGGACGGTATGGTGCAGAGACTGCTGCTAAAAGGTGATGTGATGCTGCAGACGATGGGAGGAGGCCTTGACGCCATGCAGCAACTGGCGGAAGCATCAGAGTGGCAGGATGAAACTCTTCTCAGTGCGCGAGCCCGACAGCACGAAAAGGCGAATGTGATCGTATTGGTGGATCTGCCGAATTCGGTTTATAAGTTTGCCAAACTGATCATTGGAACCGAAGCTCTGCCAATCCCGATTCAACTAGAACAGATTGAAGGGCTGGAGCTGCCAGCCAGTTACTCGGGGTTCTCGCTGGCGATGGAAGAAAACCGCCTGAGCACCACGACGAATATCTCTGTAGAATCGTTTCAGGGATTCGTCCTTATGGCCATGTACGTGCAGCAGATGCAGCAACAGCAGTAGGCCAATTGATGCAGCAAGGCGTCACAGGCGATTGTGCGAATTCCTGAAATACAGATCCCTTGTCGCGAGACGATAGTCTTCACGATGAGGGATCCATTGTTTACGGAATGTCAGTGTTTACTGCTGACCAGGAGCCCACTCGCTCATCACGACATCAATGCTTTCAGACCTTTCAGTTATTGAGTCGAGATCATCGGCAGGCACTGAAACGTCCTCATCAGTTTCTGACTGCATGGCTACTTGATTTGGCGTGCCAGTGGCATCTGACACCCTTTCAACTTCAGGAGTTTCTGGAATCAATACAGGCCTGTCCGAAACCATTACCGCAAGTAAATCCTGCTCCAGACGATCCAATGAAGTTAACGTAATTATGGTTGGTGTACTCCACTCACCTGTGACTCCCGTCTTACTTACTGCACGCAACCAAATTCGATATTGGCCCGGGGCCCCGTTGCCTCTGCTGGCGTATCGCTCAAAGCAGCAACCGTAGTTCTCAGGATGGTACTGTCAGGATGAAACGGTTTCCGGTCCCTGTGCCAATGGTTACCGACGGAAGTGTCACAAGCCCATCAGAAGATGGTGCAAGGTCTGCTTCGTTTCGCGTCGCCAAAGCCCCGTACTGGAGCTGAAAGCCGCCGTCAGAGAAGACTCAGCGCCTGCAGGGCTGCAGCGCGGTCAGGATAGGCAACCCACGAAAAGTCGATCTTTGGATTCTCCAGCAGCATCAGCGTCTTCAACATGTCTTTCATGTTGTCGGACATGTGACAAAGAGCCGCATTACCCTTATTGGCTCGAGCTTTCTTGGCCAGTCGAATCAGGATTCCGACAAAGGTCGAACCGAAGTATTGCATGGCGGAAAAGTCAACAAGGAGATGACGGATCCCCGGTTCACTCAATTGCCGAAAAGCCTCGTTGTAGCCGTTTCGAATATCGTTGTCGCGAAATTCCATGAAGGACCCCGTCGCGGTTACGATCAGGACCTCGCCACACTGTTCAAAACTGAAAATCTGCTTATCCTGACTCATCTGCCACTCTCGAATCTGGAAGACAGCCTGTTCATTATTCCGGCCGTTAATTATTCCGGTACAGGCCGAAGGGCTGGTCCATGCCGAGCATCTACGCCATCCGTGCCGAACCGTAGCGGCGATGCCACCGAAGAACAAGAGTCCAGCGGCCCGATTTTATGGCTCTGGTTAACAGGATTCCCCGGTTCCGATGTCTTTGCCGATCATACCGAGCTACTCTGTGTCTTCAGAGAAAGCCAGGAGGCTTTACGGTACACTGCACGAAAGCACCCTGAAAACTGATTCCCCCGGAATTTTGCTCGAATCCCTGTGATCCAGCCTATGTCTGCATCTACTGCCCCAGCCGCGTCTCCGGAGTCGAAAACTCCTATCATTAATATTTCCTGCTACAAGTTTGTCGCGTTGGACAAGCTTGAAGATCGAAAGTCCGCCATTCGTCGGCGAGCATGCGAATTGAATTTGAAGGGCACCGTGCTGCTCAGTCACGAAGGGATCAACCTTTTCGTCGCCGGTCCGCCAGAAGCCATTCATCTATTCGTCGATTTCCTCAGATCTGATCCCGCCTTCGCTGACCTTCAGCCCAAGGAAAGCGCAAACGAGTATCAGCCGTTCAATCGCATGCTGGTGAAGATCAAAAAGGAAATCATCGCCTTCGGAATCGACGGAGTTGTTCCAGCTCAGAAAACATCGCCCAAACTTTCGGCGAAAGAACTCAAGCGGTGGCTCGACGAAGGTCGCAAAGTTCATTTGCTGGATACTCGGAATGACTACGAGTATGACCTTGGCACTTTCGATAACGCGATCAAAATGGGGCTCGATCATTTTCGCGAGTTCCCGGATGGCGTCGCGCGGCTGTCTGAGGAACTGAAGAATGAACCTGTCGTGATGTTCTGCACCGGAGGCATCCGCTGCGAAAAGGCCGGACCGTATATGGAGATGGCCGGCTTCAATCAGGTGTATCAACTCGATGGCGGTATTCTGAAATACTTCGAAGAAGTCGGTGGCGATCATTATCACGGCGAATGCTTCGTGTTTGATCAACGCGTTGCAGTCGATCCTTCACTTCAGGAAACTCCTACGACTCAGTGTTATATCTGTCAGGCCGTGGTCACCGCTGAAGAACAACAACTGCCGCAGTACGTTCCGGGGAAATCCTGCCCGGCCTGTTTTTGCGAAGAATCTCAGTCCATGGCGGAGCTCATCGAATCGCGCCATGCAGAAATCCAACGTATCACGACTCCGCTGCCAGGCAGCGAACCGTATCTCAATCGTCGGCCGCTCAACGTTCCGCAGCGTTGTGCGAACATGACGATGATTGAGTTCCTGGTTGATCTGCATCCACAAGTGGGACGCGATGAATGGCTGCGACGGATCGCCGATTCAACAATCGTCCCAACGGAACCTGTGCGACGACGACGACGTCCAAAATGGACTCCCGAACCATTGCCACTGTCTCCCGAACGAATTGTCAGGGAAGGTGAACGCTTTGATCAGCTTGCACCCATGTCCGTTGAACCCGAAGTGGCGGCGGATGTTTGTGTGATCCACGAAGATGACGAATTCATCATCCTGTCAAAACCAGCACCGCTGCCGGTTCATGCGTGCGGACGATTTAACCGCAACACGTTGCGCAATATTTTGAATCTGGTCTGGTTCCCCTGCCGACCTCATATCGTGCATCGACTCGACGCCAATACGTCCGGTATCATGGTGCTCTGCAAACGCAAACGAGTCGCCTCGATCGTGCAAAAGCAGTTTGAGAATCGACTGGTTGGGAAAACCTATCTGGCGAAAGTTCACGGACATCCGTCCGCAGACAAAATGTCGTGTGAGGCATCGCTCGCGCGCGAAGCCGGGGACGGTGGTATTTACATGATTGATCCCGACGGCAACGAAGCCAGCACGGCTTTCGAAGTTCTGCAACGTTTCGAAGACGGCACCGCTCTTGTCCGAGCCTTCCCGCGCACCGGTCGCACAAATCAGATCCGCGCGCACTTGTGGCATCTGGGATTCCCGATCGTTGGCGACCCGGCTTATCTGCAAAGCGGACAACTCGGTTCAAGTCACACGCTGCTTCCGTCTGAACCGCCGATGTGTCTGCATTCGGAATCAATCGCCTTCCGAGATGCGGATAGCAAGGAACTAAAGTTCGAAGCTCCTGCTCCCGAATGGGCGACAACAGAGCGTTCTGAATTGGCGTAATTTGTACGTCGGACATTCTTGTCCGACTTCATTTCCAGGGGATTCCGCGCACCATAGAGTGTTTTCATGCATGGTTGCGTGTTGATCCGAAGCAATTCCGCCGACAGCAAGACCGCGAATTTCTGATTCTCTCCTGCCTGAAAAGGCCATCTCTGCTGCGGTCCGCAGGGAAATCACGTCAAGAACATTCCACCGATTGCAGGGGCGCATTCCGGACATGGCCACGCTGAATCACAAGCTGACACGGATCGCGTTTGTCTGCATGACTCCCGAAGTCGACAGCCACGAACATCGCGGTGTTGAACTTCCCTCGTACGGCATTCCTCGAATACTTGCGGCCGTCGTAGTCGACCCGAAACTGGCAGACGCGGAATCTCGCCTGTTCGACGTCGAACGAGACGACGCGGATGCTTACGCCGACGCACTCACTGCGCTTGAGCCCTAACATCATTGATATCTCGCTGGTCGGCCAGAAGATCTCAACAGGGCTTGTCGGTTAACGGCACGGGAGCAGGCGTAGAATCGTTCCGTTCTGTTACTTCTGTGACTTTACTTCAATCGCGTCCGTTTCTTCGAGTGTCACTCCATCTTCGCCAATAACCTGTGTTGATGGTGCATCGCCCTTGGGAGAAACGAGCATCAGCTTCTCCGTTGGCTCGGTCGGCTGTGTATTCGCTGCAGTGCTGCTGCCGGATGATGATGGTGTCTGCACCTTCATCGCTACAATCAATGACATCGCCAAAACGGCGATCGCACTGGCGACCACCATTTTGTGGCTGCGAGGAGCAGCAGTTGGCTCGGAGGTTGAAAGCGTCACCAAAGATGCCGCAGGGCTCTCCTGACGGCTGGCAACAGGTCGACGGAAGGGGCGATTCAGGCCAGATGGAGTTTCCAGCTTGAAGAAGTCTTTCAGCAGCCCGTCCATCAGTTCTTCGGACGGAATATTGCCGGCGGATCGATTGTTGGATGAATCATTCATATTCAAACCCCTGTTCAGTCAGTACTTCGGCCAGACGGCGTCGTGCCCTCGAAAGCCTCATGTCGATTGCCGCCGCACTGCAATCCATAACGGTTGCCATTTGAGCTGCGGACCAGTCCATCGAGTATTTCATGACCAGAACTTTCCGGTCGTCTTCATTCAGTTCCTGCATAGCCTTTCGAATCTGCCCCTGTCGTTCCGAGAGTCTGAGAATGTCTTCTGCAGATTCACGATGACCAGCAAAATCGTCCATGCCAGGCAACAAGCCACAGGAATTGCTCTTCTTACGAGCGACATCCCGCAACCAGTTCTGACCAACTCGAAGTAGCCATGCTCGCAGATCGCGAACAGGTTCCCCGTGATAGTCGTAGTAGCGCAGAAATGCTTCCTGAACGGCGTCATACGCACGCTCAGCATCGCTGCACATAGAATAAAAGAGGGCCCACAACTCACGAGAATGCTCGCGATAGTAGGTGTCAATCATCTGATCCCGCTCGGGATCATTCTGATTGCCAGAAACCGGACTCGTCATGCAGAGTTCCTGCCAACGCGGCCAGTGACCGCAGTAAACTACAGTCATCAGGCCAATCCAGACCCTTCGAGGGTCAAGACGGACTAAAAAACAAGTTCTAACAAGGGCATCGCCCCTGAAACGAAAGGGCCTGTCGATTGTTCTGATCGCAGGAGTTGCGGGACTCCCTCAGGTATCGGATGTTCATCTCCTGCGGAGATCAGGCAGGTCAGATTCTTCGCGTTTTACTCCGAATGACAAGCGAAGCGGCCGCAGTTGCCCAAACATTTGCCGACCTGCTGCTGAAAGTCGTGTGCTGCGGGGCTGACTTTGAGAACTCCTCCAGCGGTGAGCAGGGGGCTGATCCATCGCGCCTTGGGGGGAAGCAGCGTGTTAATATCGTCGAGTATTGAGCGTTCTCGCTTAACGGCGAGCCGCAGGCATAGACGAAATCGGGCGACGACGCCTGCAGCTTGCCGTTAAACAATTCAATCAACAACTCGCAAGCACGAGAGATTGGTGTAGTCCGTCTGAAGCCAAGCCTACTGGATTACAGCAGACGCTGGTCGCCCCACAGCCAGATTTCGACCGTTTCCCCGGGACTGTAAAGCCCGTGTTCGGGGAGCAGCAGTGCCATCCCGTTGGCGTCAACGGTCGCTTTGAGGTCCGATGAACCGCTCCAGGGAACTTGCCGAACGGTCAAACGGCCCGTTTGAATCTGAATCTTCGCGGGATGATAAACGGGGCGGTTCCCGAACACCTGAGCGGATTCTTCCAGCGAAGCGATGAGTGGTGCTGGGGACGAAGCAACCCCTGAAAATTTCTGCATGGCCGGTCGCACAAAGAGTTCAAAACAGGCGAGGCTGCTGACAGGGTTTCCAGGAAGACCAAAAACAAGGCAGCGATGAGACCCCTGGTCGAAAACTCCGAACCATAACGGCTTGCCAGGCTTCATATGCACCCCGTGCAGAATCTGGGTGACTCCGGCCAGCTTCAGCTGTTGAGGCACCAGATCCAGAATCCCGGCGGATACTCCTCCTGTCAGTAACAGAAAGTCGTTCTGCAGTCCCTTGAGAATGCCGTTCCGTAGTTGCTGTTCTTCGTCCCGAGCGATCCCCAATGCCACCGGCGTGGCGTCACACGCAGCGATTTGCGCCACCAGCATTGGTTCATTGGAATTGCGAATTTGACCGGGCATCAGGGCTTCGTCGATCGAAGTCAGTTCATCTCCTGTCGCCAGAACGGCCACAGTCGGACGACACTCGACCCGGATTGTACTGAAACCGAATTCAGCCAGAGCGGCCAGCTGTTGTGGCTGAAGTCGAGTGCCTTTTTCCAGCAGAACAGATCCCGCCGCCGCGGAAGTTCCACGACGAATCAGGCAAGCATCCTGTCGCAGCGCGGATCGAGGAATTGCGACTGTCTCGGGACGGGCTTCGTCAAACAGAGTTTGCTCAATGGGAACTACGCAATTACAGCCCTCGGGTAGTGGAGCCCCTGTCATGATTCGTGTTGCCAGATTCTCTGTGAGAGCAATCGTTGGCAAGTTGCCCGCCGTCACCACTTCAGCCACATCAAACATTCGTGGCTGAGATTGCGAGTCGACTCCTGATGTTTCAACCGTCGCGACATGGACCGCAAATCCATCCATCAGCGACTTATCGAACAGCGGAGAATCATGCGGGACATACAGCGTCTCAGCCAGAACTCGCGACAAGCTGTTTCTCAGCGAAACAGGCTCGGCTGTTCTTTGCTGAACACGCTGCAGGATGATACTCAATGCCTCAGAAACCGAATGCATGGAATGGGGGCTCTTTCCTGAAGACTGTTGGTAAGCGACACCGCCTACTCCGAGATCAGGATTATTTCTCGTCGCAGGCGAGCGGCGGGTGCTGTTTGGCTGCAGGAAATGTCTCTGCGGATTCAACACTAACGGGGCCGCGCTGAGCTTTGAGGATATCAGACAGCATCCATGCTTTGGAAACGAGTCGAAACAGCTGAGCGGTGCAACTGATTCCCAGCTTTTGCATGATTCTTCCGCGATGTTTCTCGACCGTCTTTTCGCTGATCTGTGCGGCGATTGAAATGGCCTTGTTGGTCCGGCCCTCGTAAACCATGTGAAGAACTTCACGCTCACGCTGGGACAGGATTTCCAGTTGTTGCTGCGAACGGGATACTTCCTGCATCAGAGTTTCCAAGGCCGTTGCGTCAACGAATTCCTGAAACCGGACCAGTTGTCCAATGACATCAGTGCCATTCTTAACCGCACTGATCAGGACTCGAACTTTGGGCAAGTCTCTGCGCAGCAGAAAAATGGGAGGCTGATTGTCATGTCCACCCGACATTGCGAAGACAAAAAAATCCTCAGCATCAATTCCCTGCAGTTTCAGAGACTGCGCGATCGTGCGGCGAGATTCGTTGACGATTCCAGCGGTCTGTTGAGAATGAGCTTTGATGTTCCAAAGTGTCAGGAATGCCGGTGAACATCGGATGTCTTCACTGTCATCGGCCAGCAGAAAACACCAAGCTGTTGAGTCCGTCTGAACCAGCGCAGTCAGAATTGCTGAGTCTCGATTTTGAGTTGGGTCGGCGGTTGACATTAGGCAAGATCTTATCCGAGGTACTCATTCAGGCCACTTCGACTCAAATGCTCTGGAGCTCCGTCAACTTTTGAGAAGGCAAGGGAGGATAAGAGATCGCAGACAAGTTGCCTCTCACGATTAGTCCCGGACCCCTTCGCCATTTGCAGCTCCTTGTTTCAGGTTGACAGAGCACGCGTAAGCTCCTTCGCTGTTTCATCGATAACCTGCAACGTGGATGACACGTTATTCCCGAAATGCTGTGGGTTTTTTCCCATCCATGGTCCTCACAATCGCTCCAGCCCAACAGATGTCAGGACGTCAGTTCCCGTAAGGTCTGACACCTGTTTGAGTAGTGAAGGGTGACTCCAAAAGGGTGCCGGAACCAATTGAGCGGAGCTCCCTTCGGTTTTTTTGCGACGAGTTTGCGGCCTCCACCCCTGTTTGAGTTTCCGAGAGTTGCGGTCGGAACCGTATCAGGGTGCAACAACCGTGATCATAATTGGGCGACTGCTATAGGTGGCTTTCATAACGAAATTGATCGAAACGTTGGCCATGATGCAGCACTGCTGGTGATCGACGGGCTTGGCCTCTTTGGCGGCGGACAGGGTGATCGAACCTTTGCTGTTGGTTCCCGTCAGCAGAGTCTGACTGTTCTTTGCATCGATCGTGACTCCGGTCGGCAAAGTATCTGCGAACACCGAAGACAAATGCTGATACAGAAGATCCAGAGTGACGTTCTTGTCGAAGCCGTCAGCTCTCGTTAACTCAACATCGATCTTTACAGATTCCCCTGGCTTCAACACAACGTCATAGGCACTTAACTTCACATCACGAATGTCTGATGGCTGGCCAACGGCGACTGTATGCATCTCGACGGGGTAGTGACTACGACCGCCACCGGGCATGTAGATTTCCTGCATAGGTTGAGCAACGGATTCCAGTGTGACTGGTTCCTGCCCCTCTTTCATGATCGTCGCGACACCACGAATACGCATGTTAGAGGCGACGGGTTTTGCATCGGCGGCAGCTTCCAGCACAATGCAGCCATCAACAGCCGTACCGGGCAGTATTTTTCCGCATGTGGCTGTGACTCCTTCAGGCAAGCCTTCAATTTGCAGCTGAATTTCACCGTCAAATCCGTTGCGTCGCACAGCGCGGACGAAGATGGCCGCACAGCTGCCGGGAGTGAGCCAGGATTTATCGCTGTCCATCACCAGATCGAACTGCGGCGTCGCGCGAGTAATCTCCAGACCATAAACATATTCTGCGCCGCCGCGAAGATGAACATCGCGAACTTCAATGGTGTAGCGTCCGTCTGCAGGCACCGTCCAGTTTTCGATCAGAGAATCCTGCAGAGTTCTTCGGCCCCACTGTCGCAGATCATCGTTCTCGATGACCGGGTTTCCCTGGTCGTTTAGCAAACGCACGATCGAATCCAATGCCGAACCGTTACGGCGAGCCAAAACTTCGATGCTGATTCGTTCGTCCTTTTTGGCATCGAACGCATAGCAGTCGATGTCAGCTTCAGTCTCAATGCGGCCACTGACGGCTGACGGGACGGCAATTGGGGCCGCAGTTGCGAAGGCGTTGTTTTCGCTGGCCGGTTCGAGTGTCACGGGTAGCGTCGTGACGACGACAGTCACAGGATTCAAAGGGCTGCCGTTTGATGACAGAGAAACATTCAGCGTACAACTGGCATCACCTGCATCCGGCAATTGTCCCGGAGCCGGGTAGTCAACGGCGGGAGCTTCCGTCACATTCGAGCCGACGAGTTGCAACGAGGTTGTTTGTCCAACTCCCACGATGGTCGGATAGACCTGCGAAATGAACGGACGATTGCTGACTTCAATAACATAGTTCCAGTACTTGTTCCCCTGATAACGGACGTCGCGTACTTCCAGCAGATATTCGCCCGGCTCAAATGCGTGGGACAGAAACGGATCTGCAGCAAACGAGTTGTCCGCCGCCGCCAATGTCGAACCTGTTTTCGCACTGCGAATCGCGATGATGGGGTCCACATGTGTCTGCAGATCGTGAATGCGATCTTCAAGACGCATCGCCAGGCAATGGAACGTCAGCGAAGTCGGCTGCTCGACCTTGAAGCGATAGAAGTCGACATCTTCCGCCTTCTCAACGCATCCGCAGATTGTTCCGGGAGCGACAACGGCCTGAGCTGTTTCCTGAGTATCGTTCTTTGGATCTTCCACAATCACAAGATCGCGAGTGATCACGACCTGACCAATCGTGCTGGGGCCGGTGGGGCCAATGATTCGAAAATCCCGAACTCCCGTCATCGCTTCGGCCGCCACAGTAAACTTCAACTTGATCTGCGTCAGTTCGGGTTCCTTGCCGTCTTTGCCCAGTTCTATCGGTGTGGTCACTTCACCAGTCACACCTTCTCCGGAGATCAAAACCTGGTTTGCTCCGAACATGCTGTAACGCGATTCAACCGTATGCTCAGATATCTGCCCCACTTGAACGGCGGCGGGCGACAGATTCATCAGCATCGGATACGACTTCTGAGCCAGGACCTGAGAAGTCAGGGTCGTGAATGCAACGAGGGCAAGAAGAAATCTCTGCATGGCGATTACCTCACGAACAAGAATTGTTTGCTGTTGATCAGAGTCCACAGAAGATCTTCGAAAAATTCCTGACGACTGGCCGCCTCAGGTTGAAATTCCAGCGATGCCTTCAATTCAGCTTCACTTGGTTCACGGCTTAGCGTGACCATGTAAAGCTCCTGCACGATTTCTGCGTCTGTCTTTGGTGTCGCCAGCAGTGAAGTGACTCGCCCTGTTTTGCTGGCCAGTTTTGTGGCGATGATGTCACCATTCAAAGTGTGCAGAGCCTGACCGAGATTTTCATCGGGCATGCGTTCGCATTCGCAGACGCTGACGCGCCGCGGCTTCCCGAACGTCATCAGGAAATGGTCCGGGTATTCACCATCTGGCAATTCGATCGCTCGCGTCCCCGATGGCAGGCCTTTGAATTTTGTGGGAGCCGCTGTGACCACGTCGATCGCATCCAGCAGAGGTTCTGCCCCAACGCGTTTGACTTTGAAGTGCGTGTAAAACTTGTTGTCCGAGACATTCTCTGTCGTCGGTTGAGACTGTAACTGATAAAGCCGTGAAGACATGATGGCTCGCACCAGTTGCTTCAGATCAAAGTTGCTGGCGATAAAGTGATCGGTCAGAGCCTCCATCATCGCTGGATTTGTCGGCGGATTTGTCGCACGCATATCATCGACAGGCTCGACAAGTCCACGCCCCAGCAGATAAGACATATAGCGGTTGACGACTGATCGAGCGAAGTCGCGGTTGTCCTTCGATGTCAGCCAGGCGGCCAGCGGAATCCGACGGTCAAGGTCATGATCGACCTCTTCACCATCCAGTGGCTTTGGGTTCAATACTTTTCCGGTGCGCGGATGTCGGACATCGCCCGTCGAGCGAACCATCACGACCGTTTCGCGTCCGAACAGTCCGAACTCTTCACTGTTCTTGTTGCCGACTCGAGAGAAGAATGCAGAGAACGCGTAGTAGTCCGCCTGGCTGTATTTTTCAAACGGATGATGATGACACTTGGCACATTGCAGTCTGGCTCCCAGAAACAATTGAGCGGTTGATTCTGCGAGGTCTGCGGAGTTATTGTTGATCTGGAAGTAGCTGGCTGGTCCGCTTGAAAAGATCGATCCCTTGGCCGTGATCAGTTCGCGTACAAACTGGTCGAACGGCTTGTTGACTCGGAAGGAATCCCGGATCCAGTTATGCATCGCCCACATGCGCTGTTCGTCGGAGGCATCGCCGTTGCTGGTGTTTCGCAGCAGATCTGACCACTTCAAAGTCCAGACAGCGGCATACTGATCGTTGTGTCGATCAAGGTCCGGATTTCCAGTCAGGCCCAGCAACGAGTCAATCAGCTTGGGTCGTTTTTCGGGATCCTGGTCTGCTATGAAGGTTCGAGACTGTTCCGTCGAAGGCAATGTCCCAATCGCATCAAGGAAGGCACGACGAACGAAAGTGGCGTCGTCACAGAGTCCAGACGGAGTAATGCCAAGCTCCTTGAATTTGGTTACGGCAAACTCATCCATGAAATTCTGATTCTTCCAGTCTTTCAGGTCTGGCTCAGGACCGTAGGGCGAAACGAACATGGCAATGTCTGCCTGGCCTTCGAAGCGAACCATAATAGGAGCCTGACCGCGACCTTCGACCGTGACAAGTCCGTCGGA
>CAMAXD010000051.1 GCA_945861975.1 Candidatus Kuenenia stuttgartensis
GAGTCGTCGTCGCGGATTTCCTGAGGTGCTGCCGGGCAGGGCTGCGCGGCTTAACGCGACCGCTGTGCACGTCATGGTTCTATGCGGTCTGCAATCCTGATTCAATTGCAAGCAAGGTTCGCCTGACGGCGGAAGTCCTTTCGGGCAAAAACGACCACCCTTAAATCCCATCCGCGACTGCACCTTCGCTCAGCCACTCCGGATCGTCTCGGTAACGCTGCTCTTTCCAGGGATCACCGACGTTGTGGTAGCCGGCCTGTTCCCAATACCCCGGGACGTTGCGCTCGGTGAGTTCAATTCGATTCACCCACTTCGCACTTTTCCATGCAAACAGTTTGGGGACCACGAGGCGAACCGGTCCGCCATGGTCGTCATCCAGTGGTAACCCATCGTGCAGATCGGCCAGGAGAACGTCTTCGTCCAACAGAGCAGACATTGGAACGTTCGTTGTCCAACCGTTGTCGCAACCGCCGATGATGGCGAACGCTGCGGACTCCTGAACGCCTGCTTCTGACAGCAACCATTTCAGTGAAACGCCTTCCCACAGATTCCCCAGTCGCGACCAGGTCGTTACGCAGTGAAAATCCGCAAAGACCTTGATGCGAGGCAGATCGCGAAACTGCGCCAGAGTAAACTCCAGCGGCCTGCTGACCAGACCATGAACTTGCAGCGTCCAGGCAGCGGGATTAATCTCGGGAACTGTGGACGCATGCAGCACCGGCCATTTGCGAGTACGATGCTGTCCGGCGGGCAGGCGATTTTCTCGATGAGTATCCGCAGAGACAATCACTTCGTCCGGTAGTCTAACCGGGCGCAGCTCGTCGGTGGTTTGATACTTGGGGTCTGTGTTGGGACTGTAAAGTGACATGCTTTGCCGATATCCTAAGGCTGTTGTGTTGATGATCGAGTCGCAGTTCAAGTCGTCGTGTTGGCTTTAGCCAGCATTTCACATGGATCCGGACTTCGTATCCGACTGAAGTCGCCGCGGCGAACTTGCCATACCCTACACATTTCAACGATTTCCTGTAGGGTGTGACAAGTGAGCCTCAATCGGACGCAGGCACACCGGGCGAGTCTCAATTTGATGTACCCGGACACTATTTCGGGACTGTTCCTGACACTCCAAACGCCCCGTATTTCGTCTTCATTGCAAGGATTCCACAAGTGCAGTTTCGAACATTAGGCTCAAGTGGGCTGAAGATCAGTGTGATTGGTCTCGGGACGTGGGCGATTGGTGGCGGCGACTGGAAATTCGGCTGGGGCGACCAGGACGAATCCGAGGCCATCGGGGCTATTGTGCGTGCGGTCGAACTGGGGATCAATTGGATCGACACAGCCGCCATTTACGGCGAGGGTCGCAGTGAGATTCTGGTCGCGAAAGCTTTGGAGGCCATTCCCAAAGCAGATCGGCCAATCGTCGCGACAAAGTGCGGACGTGTTGCTCTGGGAAACGGAGAAATCGGCAAGTGCCTGAAACGCGAAAGCGTGATTGCGGAATGCGAAGCGAGCCTGCGTCGTTTGAACACGGACTGCATCGACTGGTACCAGATGCACTGGCCGGAGCCCGATGAAGAAATCGAAGAAGGCTGGCAGACACTCGTTGATCTTAAGCAACAGGGAAAGATTCGCCATATCGGCGTTTCGAATCACTCGGTCAGTCAGATGCAGCGACTTCAGGCAATTCATCCCATTGCCTCGCTACAGCCGCCGTACAGCATGATTGCACGCGATGTGGAGGCTGAGATTCTGCCGTTTTGCGGCAAAGAAAACATCGGCGTGGTCTGTTACAGCCCAATGGGCAAAGGTCTGCTCACGGGGAAGTTCACCGCCGAACGAGTTGCCGCGTTATCGAGCAAAGATCATCGCTCGAAGGATCCTCGTTTCCATTCGCCTCAACTGGAAATCAATCTGGAATTCGTGAACACGCTCAGGCTTCTCGCGGAGTCGTTGCAGTGGTCGGTAACAGATGTCGCGATCGCATGGACTCTGCGTCGGCCCGAACTAACATCCGCAATCGTTGGTGCCCGCAGTCCGCAACAGATTGAACAAACCGTGACGGCCGGCGATAGAACTCTTGATGCCGCCAGTCAGCAGGTCATCTCCGACGCCATCGCAAAACGCGATCAAGAGCTTGAAGCTATCGGCGGAGCAGCGAAGCCTCGCGTTTGAGACTGGAGTAGAGCCCGCAGAGAATCCTCCTTGGGACTGCGGCAGCCTTGCTGCTGCTTTCGAGCCCACAGCCTGCTGTGCACGACCGTTCTTTACTTTAACCAACCTCAGACTCTGCAGTTCGGCAGCAGGCTGCCTGCACCAAAGCAGCAGCAGACTGCCGCAGTCCAAAGGAACGCAAAAAGAGGCCACGATCATGACAATCGTGGCCTCTTTCAATGCGTTGCAAAGTCAGGAATTGTCCAACTGACTCCGCTTACAGAACCTTCGTAACCCCTGGAGTTGGGATTGGATAAGTCATGTCGGCGTTTGGAAGAATCGGTGGGGTATCCATGAACGAATGATACTGCTCAACCGGCGAAATGCAGAGATCTGACTTCAGAGCTTCCTCGAACGAAATCTCCTTGCCGGAGTAAGTTGCGAGGCGTCCAAGGATTGAAGTCATGGTGCTGTGAGCGCCGTAGTCTCCTTCGTTTGGAATCTCGCCTTTTCGCAGTGAAGCAAATAGATCGTGATGCTCATCCTGGTGGCCGTCATGAATATTCTTTCGCTTGCCGTCTTCAGACTTGCGATTGTATTCCCACTTCAGGTTGCCCTTGGAGTCAAAAATCTGACCATCGCCGATGTTGCACCAGCCGTCGGCTCCATGAGCGTACTCAGACACTGAGCTCCAGCAGTTCGGGATATGACGGCACTGGCTGAGCAGAACGGATCGATCGCCTTCGTTTTCGTAGGTGTATTCCACGAAGTGATGATCGTAGATTTCTCCGTGTTCGTTGCCGGTTCGTACCTGACGACCACCCT
Source organism: Candidatus Kuenenia stuttgartensis (assembly GCA_945861975.1). Classification (GTDB taxonomy): domain Bacteria; phylum Planctomycetota; class Planctomycetia; order Planctomycetales; family Planctomycetaceae; genus SXXK01. Next base: position 2,974 of record CAMAXD010000051.1, read on the forward strand.
GTCCCTGAGCCATCTTCGGAGGGCCTCCCATGAGCCAGTTGATCACGTCCAAATTGTGAATGTGCTGCTCATTGATATGGTCTCCGCAGAGCCAGTTAAAGTAGTACCAGTTGCGCATCTGGTACTCCATCTCCGTCTGGCCATCAAGGCGTGGGCGAACCCAAACGCCGTCGCCGTTCCAATAGCACCGAGTCGCGACAATACGTCCGATTTCGCCATCCTGCAGACGCTTGATGGTTTCGATATAGATTGGCTCATGGTGTCGCTGCAGACCAACGGCGACCGCAAGATTCTTTGACTTGGCCACCTGGTTGGCGTCGAGCACTTTGCGAACACCGACGGCATCAACAGCCACCGGCTTCTCCATGAAGACGTGCTTACCAGCATTGATCGCGGCTTCAAAATGCAGCGGGCGGAAGCCGGGAGGTGTTGCCAGAATTACGATATCGCAATCCTGTTCGAGCACCTTTGTGTAGGCATCGAAACCGACAAACTGACGATCTTCCGGAACGTCGACCTTATCGCCGTGCTGACGCTTCAACTGACCGACGGCACTCTTGAGGCTATCGTCAAACGCATCGGCCACAGCAACAAGCTTTGTCGGGCCAGCGGTGTTCATCGCCTGATCCGCAGCACCTCGACCTCGACCACCGCAACCGATGAGACCAATGCGAATGGTCTCATCACTACTAACATGAGCCGCGCGGATTGGGCTGAGGTTCGTCAGGATAGAAGATCCGGCCGCAGCCACTGCGGACGTCTTCAGAAAGCCGCGACGTGAGGAATCAGATGATTTGTTCGACATCTACGAGAACTCCAAATTGTTCAGGAGGGACGGCCTTACTGAAGAAATCTGTCGCACATTCAGCAGGAGATGCCGACGAAAATTGTTCAGGAAGGAACCAGTGGGTGAATACTCAAATTGATAATTGACAAGCCGCCAAGGCCTAAACATTGTCAACTCACAATAATGAGATCCTACTTTTCCGCATCGTTGATCGCAAATCAATCGCCCCGGAAACACAGCAATGGGCGTAGTCGTCCATTTGCACAGGTCCCCTGCCTGCAGGGCAGGACTTCGCGGCTTGCCGCGACCTCTCTACATGGGATAACACCATGCAGCGTGCAAGCTTTACCCTATTGCACACACGGTTCGCTTTGCAGCGAAAGCCCTTTCCGGCAGACAAGACCGGCCTTCACCAATCATCAACGACTGGTCAAATCGTCCAAAATCGTTGTGGAGCACGGCGATCACCTATTTGGCCCTGCGGCGATCGCGTCCTTTGTTAATTGGCTTCACTGGTTTATCGTCAACAGGCCGGAACGGTTTCCGTTTAGCCGCTTTGCCGGAGGGGCGCTTGCGTGGCAATGGCTTTTGAATCGGATCCAGAGAAGTGTTAGGGTTCTTCTGCCTCGCTTCTCGTGCCGGTGCTCGCCCTTCCTGATTCGCCGGGCGGCGTTCTCTGACGGCAGGACGTTCCCTCGTTGCAGGACGTTCCCTCGTTGCAGGACGTTCCCTCGTTGCAGGACGTTCCCTCGTTGCAGGACGTTCCTTCATGGCAGGGCGCTCCCTCGTTGCAGGACGTTCCTTCATGGCAGGACGCTCCCTCATGGCAGGGCGTTCCTTCATGGCAGGACGCTCCTTCATGGCAGGGCGTTCCTTCATTGCAGGACGCTCCTTCATGGCAGGGCGTTCCTTCATTTCAGGACGTTCCTTCATTTCAGGACGTCGATCAGGACCTCGTTCACTACTTCGGCCTCTCGTTTCTTGCTGCGAATTACGCCGTTCGGGAACTCTTGCGCGACTCTCTTCACGTGGGGCTCGTTCCGGAGTTGCAGCCTTGATTTCGGCAGACTTAACGTCTGCAGCCGATGGTCGCGGATCACGGAGTGACGGAATTGGTCCGGTTGGCTTTGGCGGTCGTGTGGCAACACTCTCCGCCGCTGGTGTCGCCGGTGCAGGTCGTTCGGCCGGTGCGTCGGGACGTCGACGAGTATTCCGGGTTTGCCCAGTGCGATAGCCGAAGCTGCTGCCTTTGCGAGGCTGCGCGGCACCTGGCTTTTCGCCATGCTCGGCGAAGTAACGTAGCTCATGAATTTCATACGGCTGCAGTTCGCGATGTCGTCCGGGAGCCAGACTTCCCAGCTGCAATGGCCCGAACTCAATTCTCTCCAAAGCCAGTACCTTGTGCCCGACTCGCGCCATCAGACGGCGAATTTCACGATTCTTGCCTTCCTGAAGTTCCATCTCCAGAATCGAACTCTGGCCTTTGCGGCGATGAATATGCACGTTGCGAAACTTAAAGAAGCCTTCAGCGAAGTACATGCCTTCACGAAGCTGCTTCAATGTTTCCGGATGCGGAATTCCCGCGACATGACAGCGGTAACGGCGGATCACTTCGAAACGCGGATGAGCCAAACGCTGAGCAAGGTCGCCGTCGTTTGTGATCAGCAGCATCCCCTGAGTCATCTCGTCGAGCCGACCGACGGTAAACATTCGCTGTTCAGAAGTCGGTACCAGATCGACGGCTTTGGGACGTCCCTGCGGATCATGATTTGTACACAGAAAGCCTTTGGGCTTATTGACCAGAAAATAGCGTAATCGCGGCATCCGCAAACGCTCGGAATCCAGTCGCACATCCTGTTTCAGAGGATTCACCGAACGAGCCGGGTCGGTCACCACTTCGGAATCGACTGTCACACGCCCCGTGCGAATGTACTCTTCGCATTTGCGTCGTGAATCGACACCGGCCATGGCCAGAAATTTCTGTAGCCGCATGCGATCGTCATCTTCGCCGGACTCTTCCTCAGTCTTAGGAGGCAATTGGGCCGAAATTCGACTGCCACGTGATTCCGCTGCCTGGTCGGGACGTCGAGAATTTCTGGATGCACCACCGGGGCGTCCCGCACTTCTTTTTGCAGGACGAGATTTGTCTGGACGATTGTTCGAGGAACCTGAACGTGGACGCGGGGGCATGGATCGAAACTTTCGGAATTTTCTCAACGATTTGACGGGAGCAGTATAACAAAGCAAATCGAAGAGAGACCGGCAGATTCCGCTTTGGCCAGTCAGGATCTCCGGAAAGTCCGGATGATTCCCAGTTTCGCGGACCCCTACGACCGAAATATTCGGCCAAAACGGTTTTCCGACGGTAGCGACCAGTACAACAAAAATTCAGGAAACCGAGATCCATCCAGACGTTTCGATTGTTAGACTCAGGGTCAACGCTGTCTCGGATTCGATACTAAAGTCAGGGGATTCGTACTGCCAACAGTTCTCCTGCAAGACAATATTCTTCAGATTCAAACAGATCGGGTCTGCCGTATTTTCCTGAGTTGGCGTCTGGCGTTGGAAACGCCCTTCCTGAGGATTCTTCGATGCGCAGTCCGGCGATCAACATTTTGTCAGTTCTGATTCTGGCGATCCTTGCGTCGGCAACAGCCAAGGCCCAATCGCCCACTACGTCCAGTACAGCCCCTCCCGCAAACCCGAATGCGGGAGTAGATTTCGCAATCAACACTGACAATGTCCAGAATGCAGCGACCGGATTCGTAGGTGGCAACGCTTCGCAGGCTTTCGTGGGTGGTGCTCGTGAGGCGACCAATCAGCAGGCCAACAATCGCCAGTTCGGAGCGTTCCAGGATACTCAGAACACGTCTAACACTCAGTCAAGCCAGTCGGGAACGCCCCGATCCATTCGAACCGCCATGAGAATTGCCTTTGCAGCGCCGTCCGGGACATTTGCTCAGCAGACCGGCGTTCTTGCCTATTCGAATTCCGTCCAACTCACTCAGTTCAGCACGAACCGCCCTGAACTCTCCTGCGTAAAGGTGGAACTGACGGCTGATGGCGTCGCTGTGCTGACCGGAACATCGCCGAGCACAGACACCAGTCGGCTTGCCGCTAATCTCGTTCGACTTCAACCCGGAGTTCGTAAGGTTAACAATCAGATCGCGGTCGTTCGGTAGCTCAGTCTAAGCAGAAACTGATACTGCCCTTTAGTGTAGAAAACAGCATCGCGGGCGCGGTTCTCTATCAATCATAGATTGCTGTATGCCATTGGAGTCTGTGCATGGACCTGAAAATCAAAGGACATACGGCGCTCATCACCGGAGGGGCCAGCGGCATTGGCCGAGCAACCGCTGAGTTGTTCGCTCGCGAAGGATGTTCGATCCTCCTTTGGGATCTGGCCGCAAACGTGGAGCAGGTTGCTGCTGAAATCAGTGCCACTCATGGTGTTCCCGCAACTTCAGCCCACGTGGACATTGTTGACTTTAAGACCGTCCAGACGGCGTTCGAGAATTTTCAGCAGAGTGGCCGTGAACTTGATCATGTCGTGCATTGTGCGGCGGCGGGTTCCGGAAAATTCGGTTTCCCCTTCACGAATCTGTCCCCCAATGACTGGCCCAGAATTCTGGAAATCAACATTCTCGGAATGGTGAATGTGGCTCATGCCATCACGCCCCATTTCGTCGAAAGAACGGCCGGAACATTTGTGTTCCTGGCATCGGTCGCGGGCCAGATCGGTTCTCAGACCGACCCTCCCTACAGCGCCAGCAAGGCGGCCAATATCAACTTCGCGCAGTGCATGGCCAAGGATCTGGCGAAACACGGAGTCCGCGTCAACACGGTTTGCCCCGGGATGGTGCAGACTCCGTTAAATCGCTCCGTGTGGAAAGCCTGGCACGACCAAACTCCCATCGCAGAACGCATGGATTATGACACGTGGGCCACGAAGAAAATCCAATCGATCGTCCCCATGGGGCAGTGGCAGACGCCCGAAGACATTGCTGACATGATCGCCTTCCTGTCTTCCGAAAGATCGCGACAAGTCACCGGACAAACGATCAACGTGGACGGCGGTTTCGTCATGCACTGGTGATGCCGGTAAGATGCAGCACCAGTGCCGAACCCCGAACAGAAAACCTCGCCCTAACCGTCCGTGGTTAAGCGACTCACGCACTCATCGATCAGCTCTTTGACTGAGACATTCTCTGCCTGGCCGTCGTAATTCAACAGAACTCGATGCTGCAGCACTTCATGGGCGAACGAGCGAATGTCATCGAACGACACGTGAGCCCGTCCCTGACTTAATGCGCGAACTCGCCCCGCTCGAATCAACGCCTGAGCCGCGCGAGGACTTGCGCCCCAGCGGAGATACTTTTTGACTCGTTCCGGAGCAAACTCGGAATCCGGATGCGTCGCGAGGACCAGTCGACACGCATAGTCACGCATCGGATCACTCACGACGACTCGATCCAGCACAGTGCGCAGATGCAGAATTCTTGGTCCGTCGATGACTTTGTCGACTTCGATCCTCTTCTTCAGAATCGTGCGCGTCACGACTTCGTTCAGCTCTGCGCGGTTCAGGAATGGAACCACGACTTTGAACATAAAGCGGTCGAGCTGAGCTTCGGGCAGAGGAAATGTGCCCTCCTGTTCAATTGGGTTCTGCGTCGCCAGCACGAAGAACGGAGGATCAAGTCGATAGGTGGTCCCGCCTGTTGTGACGGTTCCTTCCTGCATCGTTTCCAGCAACGCTGACTGGGTCTTGGGTGTCGCGCGGTTGATTTCATCCGCGAGAAGAAGCTGAGTAAAGATCGGGCCCTGACGGAATTCAAAACGATACTTGCCGGCATCATCCGTCGTCATAATGTTCGTACCGATGACGTCCGCCGGCATCAGGTCAGGAGTAAACTGGATTCGTTTGAAGTCCAGTTTCAGAACCTGCGACAGAGCTTTCACCAGCTCGGTTTTACCCAGTCCGGGCACGCCCTCAAGTAACACGTTGCCGCCACACAATAAAGCTGTGAGCGTCGCTTCGACAACTCGCTGCTGCCCCACGATGACTTTTCCCACAGCATCACGGATCGCCTGAAACTCGTTGCGAAACTGATCGGCTTCGGCCTGAAGTTCTGCGGGACTCAGTTGCTCGGACATTGTTAGACTCGACTATCAGATAGGAATTGGTGATTAATGATTGAGATAAAATGCATGGAGATCTCTGGAACCGATGCTCTACTTTTGATCGCCGCCCTGCTCGCGGCGTTTCTTCATCGCCAACAGTCTCGACGTGGTGCCTGCATCGTCCGCTGGAGGAGACGCATCCGACTTTGGCCCACTTGTCCCGGTCGATCCTGGTGATCCATTGGGTGCAGATGATCCACTCGATGCAGTTGTCGAAGACGATGCAGGTTTCGAAGACGATGGAGCCTGACGAGTCACCATCGGGCGGCTCATCGTTGATTCTGATCCTGGTCGCGAGGCTTGGGAGTCGCGTTGATTGTTCAACGACGTGCGAACTTCTCCGGTCCGTTGCAACAACGCGCCGATGGTCGCGGTCGATTCGCGTTTCTCATTGCGGAACAACCTGCGAATCCAACCGAGATCCATCTGAACTCGACGAATGGCCACATCCAGCGGCAGCAAACATGCAAGCCCCATCAGAAACCAGTCAAAGATTGGCCGACTGCTGCGTTTCGGTATTCGATCTCCGTAAATTATTTTGGCCAGATCTTCGTAAGATTGCTCGGTCTCCAGTTCCGAACCGCCCGTCTTCTCCGCAATATCTCGCAGCACAATCGGATTTGCACGGAACCGCAGATACTCGGGCGAATACGACACGATAAAGCCGGCATACGCGGTTTCATTTCGAGTTCCGTCGGTTGCTCCCAGCATGACCTGATAACGTCCCTCGCCCTTCAGCGGCATACTGGTCTGATAGCGGCGAGGAGCAATCTGACGCACTTGCTGTGACTGTTCGAATCCATTCGGCCCGGACACAGACACGGTTACATCCAGGAGTGTTTCGTCGGGATGGAAGTCCTCAACCACCACCACGCCCTCGTTCCCATTGACGTACGTGTAAACTCGCAAAAACTGTTCGCGCCGCGCGCGGCCGATACGAGTGATCATCTGGTTGACCAGCTTTTGATACTGATCCCAACCAACCCAGTCCTTGCCCCAGCGTTCGGTAAGGTCCGATGTGAACGCGGCCGTGACACCCAGTCCGTAGCGCCAGACGGCGAGAATCGGATCGGTCTCGGTTTCGCCCGCCTTCACTTCACTCTCGGTCGGAGGAGCCGCGAGCACGATCGTCGCTCGGGGATCATCACGAGGCGTCGTCAGCACATACCCATGCAACTGCGGCGCATCGGAAATCTCCTTGAGCATCGGATCGACGTTCGTCAACACCGGCACGAAGTCACGCACCTGCAACTGGCTGCGTCGCAAGGTCTTCGCTTCTTTGATAAAGATCGACGGCAGCTGATTTGGATCATTGGGATAATAGAAACGCCCGTTTGTCGCTTTGGCGATCTCTTCCAGAATGGTCACATCGCCGTTATGAGGAAACACGGCCACCGTCGACACCGAAACTTGCGCATCCTGGAAGGCTTTCACCAATGGAGGCGGTGGCGGAGAAGCGTCGCCATCGGAAATAATGATCATATGGCGGCTGGAAGCATCAGAATCTTTCAGTGCCTTAAGCCCCATTTCCATTGTTGTCGCGAATGTCCCCATATCGCCGATTGTGGCATTGTTAATGAGCGGCACCAGTTCGGCATACTTCGACGCAGGTGTCAGTTCAAAGATCCATTCATCACCGTTCATCGTCTGAGCCATCGCTCCGACAAGATCTTCAGAATTCAGAACCTGAATGGCTTTCTTGGTGATGCGTTTCGCCCAACTATTGCCCTGCGGAAACTCACAGGTGTGCAGAATGATGGCCAAGGCACCTTTGGGCAGAATCTTCTTGTTACTGATCTCCATGGAGATTGGCAGAGCGTCCGCGATCACTGATCCCTGCCAACCACCGGGGCCGAAACTGTTGGGGCCGCCGACCATCATAAATCCGATGCCCAGATTGCGAATCGCATCGTGCATCGCCTGCATCTGATTCGACAGCAACGAGTCCGCCGCCACATCCGCAAAAATCACCGCGTCGTAAGGCATCAATGACAGCGGATCCAGCGGAAACTCCAGAGCACTCAACACATCAACCTGACGTTCGCCCTGTCGCAACGCCGTTTCCATCGGCTTCCATTCAGCCGGATTGCTCTGAGGATCCATGACCAGCAGAACTCGACCGGGTCCATCCAGATACAGATAATTACGAACGGAGTTATTCTCACTGCGACTGTCCTGATCGGGCGACACTTCAATTCGTGCGGCGTACTCGTAGTAGCCCGGCTGATCAACTTTGATCGGAATTGAGTAGCGGCTCTTGCCGGCTTCGAATTCGACTTCCTGGCGAGCAATTGTGTTCTCGCCTTCCATCAGCACCAGACTTCCCTTGCCCCTGGCCAACGATGTCAGCACAACCGACGCCTCGTAGGTTTCCCCAAGCTTCACGAAGCGGGGCAAGTCAAGACGTTCCAACAGGACTTCGTGCTTGTAGTCGTATTCAATCGGGACTACGTCGACCTGGACATTCCGAGCCTGCAAGTCATCCACGATGTCTTTCAACTGGCCGACGGTTTCTGTTCCGTCACTGACCAGTACGATTCGCCCCAGATGCTCCTCCGGCAACATCGCCGCACTCAGAGCAAGCGACTGCTCCAGATTGGTTGCGTCCTGACTGACCTGCGAATTGATGTATTTTTCAAACGGAAAAGTTTCGCGGGGTGGATATTCGACCGCCGCCGTTCGGCCAAACACGACCATGCCAGCCTGATCGGTCATCGGCTTTTGAGCAGCCGTGCCTGCGACCAGATCAAACGCCTGGTTGCGAGCTTCGTTAACGGAATCCGACATGTCGATATTATAGACCACGGCGACAACATCGCTGCTCCGGACAGCTCGCGGTTCCGCCAATACGATAATCAGCAATCCGCAAATCATCAGCCTGATGAACGCTGCCCATGCACCGCGTTTTTCCGGCAGTCCCGCATGACCGGCCGCCTGCATCCACCACAACCATGGAGTAAAGATCAGCAGCGTGAACGCCCATGGCTTCAGGAATTCCAATTCGCGCACAAGCTCAAATTGCGGCTTGGAAATCCTGAACAATCCCAGATCCCATGTGCGTCGTGACAGCGTCACGATAAATGTCGGCAGAATGGAAAATACAACCAGCGCAAAGAGTACCGCGAACACGATCAGCGGAATCGCAGCAGTCCGGCGAAGCGGTCGATGTGGCGGAGGTACGATCCTGCGAATTGTCTTCTTCAGCCAGTTCATGGAGTCAATTCCACCAATCGATGATTTCCGGTATCAGCGATCAACACACGTCCGTCGCTCAGCACAGTCAGGTCCCATGGCTGATAAAACTCATCCATGCCACGGCCCGGTTTTCCAAAACGCCCTACGACCGTCCCGTCAGGTTTAAGAACGGTCAGCCGAGCCGTTTTATTTTCGATGACGTAGATTAAGTTGTCGGAGGTTACTCGTAAGTCATAGGGATATGCCAGCGGAGATGTCGTTTCCGGCAAACTGATCACGCGCAGAAATTTGCCTTCGTCGCTAAAGACCTGAATTCGATTATTGAACGCGTCTACCACAAAGACTTCGCCATTTTGCCAGGCCATCCCGCTGGGCCTTTGAAACTGGCCGTCCTCTGTGCCGTGAGAACCAAACTCCGTGACGAATTCTCCCCGCGGCGTAAACTTCTGGATGCGTTGTTTGTCACCATACTCGCCCACATAGATGAACCCTTTGGGATCCTGAGCAATCGAAACCGGGAATACGAACTGCCCCGGCTCCGTCCCCTGAGTTCCAAACATGTGACTGACCGTACCGTCAGGATTGAAGATCACGACTCGGTGATAATGCGTATCCGCGACGCCGATTTTTCCGTCGAGCAGTTCCCAGATTCCTTCGGGTTTCCCGGCGGTGAATTCCGGCATCTCCCACTGAAGAGTAATCATGCCCTGCTTGTCATACACCAGCACTCGTCCGGCATCATCAAGGACGAATACGTTATCATCGGCGTCTGAATAGAGTCCTCGTGGCGCCGGCAAGAATCGACCCGACGACGGAATCTTCCACGAGTCAAATTTCGAAACGTAGAACTCCGGATCATCTCCGCCATCAACACAGCCAGACAGAATCAGCAGGATGATCGCTAACAAGCCACGCTGAGGCGACATCGGAAGATGGTTCCGTTGACGTCGCTTGCTTACTTGTTGAGACACGGGGTAGGTCACTCGGAGGTCTCTGATTCTTGGAACAGGCTTGATGATTGCAGGGTGGGAGAAAGAGAAAACGAATATGGTCTGTTGACTTCCTCGTTTGACGGCAAGCCGCAGGCGACGGTGTCTTCATCGCACTGACGCCTGCGGCCTGCCATTAAACGAAATGAGTGTGTTGCAATCTTACCCTCGAACACTCCCCGGACGGCTTGCGCCGTAACGCTTTGAACACATAAAACTCATCGCAACACCAAGGATACTCGAACACCTTCCTGCAAGGGAACCGCCGGGCGTTGATGTTTGATGATTCGCGATGTCCCCGACGTCACACTGCGAATCAGGGATTCGGAATAGGATCCCTCGAACAGGCACTTGATGTATTCGACTTCTCCGGTATCGGTTCCGACGACGCTCAGTCGTTCTGGTCGAATCGCCATTCCGCTGGGCCGATCGACGTGGATGCCAAAGTACTGAATCTCCTCTGCAGTGAACCAATTCACTGGTCCCAAAAATTCCGCCAGAAACGCACTGGCCGGTGCATCATAAAGTTCTCGCGTCGGCCCCTGAAAAACAACAGCCCCTTCATGCAGACAAATCACCGAATCGGACCGTCGCAGAACGGTTTCTGGCTCGTGTGAAGAAAACACAATTGAGGAAGAAGATCGTTCGATCAGACTGGCCACAACGTCCCAGTAACGAGGCTTTCGCACGGGATCCACGTGACTGAGCGGTTCGTCCATCAATAGCACGTCCGCGTTTGACGCTAAAGCTCGAGCCAATGACAAACGCGATCTCTCCCCTTGTGACAGTTCATCCGGAAACGCTGCTTTTCGATGGTTCAGATCCAGGGACGACAGAATTTCGTCTGCCAATTCCTTCGATTTATTCACACTGTGCAGATGTTGCTCGGCGGAAAGGTGAGGCCACAGGCCGCCATTCTGAGGCACCCAGAAGAGCGGAACTCGGCCCGCAGCAGGCCCCAGCGGTCCCCGCAGCGTAGAGGCGGATGCGGATTCAGGCAAATTCGACGCGGGGTTGGCAATCGTCCCGCTGTCAGGAGTTTCGAACCCGGCCAGGAGATTCAGGAACGACGTTTTCCCGGCTCCAGAATACCCAATCACAGCTGTTCTACGGTTAGAAATCGTTAGCGATACGTCGTTCAGTCGAGGCCGATCGGTTCCGTGAAGAGTAACGTGATTGACGGTGAACATAGGACTCAGCAATTTTCAGAGCGGGGCACGAGTGACTTCCACTAGTCGATCCGCATAGGATAACTATTCCCCCGGACAGATTGCGTCACATCGGGCCTTAAAAAATGGTCTGATCCGCAGGATGTCGACTCCCACCAAAGATCAGCCGCCTAAATCTTCACACAAGACACTCCCCATGAAACGCGTCGGCATCATTGCTTTGCTTCATGAAAGCAACACATTTTTGGACGAACCCACAACGCTGGATCATTTTCGATCGAACCTGTTGACGACAGGCCAGGGAGTGATCGATGCATTTCGAGGCAGCCAGCATGAAGTCGGCGGATTTATTGAAGCGATGTCGAATCAGCCGGAGATTGAACTGGTCGGAATCTTCGGCGCGCGTGCGATGCCATATGGGGCCATCACGACCGAATGCTGGCAAACGCTGATGGAGCAACTGGAGCACGCTCTCCGGAGTTCACTGCCTCTGGACGGCCTGCTGGTGGCTCCTCACGGCGCTACTGTCGCAATACCAGCGCCGGATGCGGATGGCGATTGGCTGCAGCGAGTCCGGAAAATCGTCGGGCCGGAAATGCCGATTATCGGAACGCTCGATCTGCACGCCAACGTGTCCCCGCTGATGGCTCAGCAGTGTAACGCTCTGTTTGGTTATCGCACGAATCCCCATCTGGACCAGAAAGCTCAGGGGTTGGCCGCCGGACGGACGATGCTGCAAACTTTAGCCGGAGAAATTTCGCCCAGGCTCGCAATTGTTCAACTGCCTCTGTGCGTCAACATTGAACGACAAGCGACACAGGAAGAACACGGTCTGCGATTTTGGGCCGAAGCGGAACGACTGCAACAGCAACCCGGAATGATCAACGTCTGCGGGCTCTACGGATTTCCCTATTCGGACGTCGAAGAAATGGGCGCCACGGTGCTGGCCGTTTCTGAACACAGTCAGGAGCTTGCAGAATCTGCGGCGAAACAACTGGCCGATTTCTGGTGGTCGATGAAGGATGAATTTACGGGCCAGTTGATCTCGGTAGAAGAAGCGATCGCGATGGCTAATGAGGTGCGAGCATCCGATAAGACTCGTCCTGTGGGGTTACTCGAGATGGGCGATAACGTCGGTGGCGGAAGTCCGGGCGACGGCACCTGGATCACTCACGGATGGATTCAACATGGCCACGGTAAAGTTCTCACGGTGATAGCGGATCCGGATATTGTCAGCACTGCAACGAGGAGCGGTGTTGGTACAACGCTTTCGCTAAGCGTCGGCGGCAAAATCGATCCGGCTCGCCATGGCGCGCCGCTGGTGGATCGCTTCGAAGTGAAGAGCCTTGGCGAAGGAGTGTTCGATGAGCCTGAAACGCGGCATGGCGGTTATTCGAAATTTAATCAGGGCCCGACAGCAGTTCTGGAAAGTGATTCCGGCGTGACCGTGATCGCGACAACCTTGCGAGTCGCCCCGATGAGCCTGCATCAGGTACTATCGCAGGGACTGAACCCGGCTGACTTTGCAGCCATCGTGATTAAAGGCGTGCATGCACCGGTCGCAGCTTATGCTCCGGTCTGCAGTCGGCTGATTCGAGTCAACACCGATGGAGCCACGACCGCCGACGTCCATCGCCTGACATTCTTACATCGCCGTCGGCCGATGGAACCATTTGAATCTGTCGGGGCATAGATTCAAGCTCAGTATTTAATGCTTGCATGGGGCCTGCGTGCCAGACAAAAGGGAGCGCCTGAAACGCACAAGAACCCCGATCGCAGTGTGTACGTGATTGGCGGACGATTCCCGGTGATTGCCACGGGGGCATCAGGAACTCAAGCTGTAACACAGACATCGACCCCATGGTGGCAGGACCGGTCGTACGCTCATATTTTCCCGGAGCATGAAGTCACGGGCGGGCTGCACTGCAGAGTTATTTCGGAACCAGTGCGGGATCTTTCTCGGCATCGGCCTGATAATAAAGACTTGAGGGAATCAGGACTTCCGGCGGGACATCGTCGCCGTTGAAGTACTTGATGATCATTTCAATCGTCGTGCGTCCCATCTGGTCTGGAAACTGGATTGGATCGCACACGATTTGTCCCTTCAGGATCGCCTGTTTGCCTTCAATCGCGCCGTCGAATCCAATGATTCTTACCTGATCGGCTTTCCCGGCTGCCTCCAGAGCCGCTCGCGCACCCAAAGCTGACGGATCATTGATCGCGAACAATGCTGCCAGATCCGGGTAGGCTTCAATTGCGTCTTTGGCTGCAGCGAACCCCGCTTCGCGGGCCCCCTGGCCGTTAAGCGTTGTTGCGATCTCAATCTTTGCAGCCTCGCTGCCGGCATTGTGAGCGTCCACAACTTCAGTGAACCCCTTGACGCGAAGCTGACAGGATTCCACATCCGGATAATGCAGGACGGCAACTTTTCCGCCACTCTCGCCCAGCAATTTCACCATGGCTTCGCCCGCCAGTTTGCCGCCCTGATAATTGTCTGTGGCGACGTGGCAGACGACTTTGCCATCCGTCCCATCGTACTTGATATCATTTGTAAAGATCGGAATACCAGCGTCGTTCGCCTTCTTTATCGCTGCGCCAATGGCTTTTGAATCACAGGGGTTGAGCACAATGGCCGAGACCTGCTGGACGATAAAATCTTCGACCTGTGATGTCTGGCGATTGACATCCTGATCAGCGGAAACGACGACGACTTCGTAACCATGTTTGTTTCCCTCTGCCGTCATTTCATCAGCGATGATCTTGAAGAAGGGATTAGTCAGTGTCAGCGTGGAAAAGCCAATCGTCAATTTCTTTTCGCCTCCGCTGCCGGGTAAAGAATCTTCCGGACCACTGGACGACTTCGACGCCTGATCATTCGCGGTGGCCGTAGCAGACGTTTCACCCGAAGCTGTCGCGTTGGGTGTCGTTTTTTCGCCGCTGCATCCTGCGATAAGGATCCATCCCAGACAACCAAGCCAGCGGGTACCAGTCGATTTCATAACAGCTCCTGTGAACATTCAATCCCGGGGTGAGCCCAGAAACGCTCTTACCGCACGTTTGCGGCGGCGTATTCTGTCAGTTTCCTTAAAGCGGAAGTCAATTGCCAGTCATCGCGGTTGAGTGAGCAACGAGCGGGTGCAGTCGCGGATTTCGGCAGGTCGCAACGAGCTTACAACGCGTCGGTCGCAGGCCAGTAAACGTCCCGAAATCGCCAGCGACTTGAATCGACTGGAGAATCAGGCCGTGTGCCTGCGTTTGCAAGGCCCCTGAGATTCCAACTCTCACTGTTTCGTGCGCTGATACCGATGAACTCGTCGACCTGTCAGCGTGAAGCCCACATAGATCTTCGAAGCATCTTCATTGACGGCCAGTCCATGTGGCCATTCAAAGTCCTCTTTCGAGTCAGCCGGTTTCGTCATGAATGAACTGAGGACCTCGCCTTGCCGATTGAGCTGCCGGACAATCCCTTTGTCCGCATCCAGGTTGGATAGAACAAAGAGCGATCCTGCGGCATAGCGGACAGTCAGAGGACGCTCCAGGTGAGTCCAGATGGTCTGAACTTTCCCTTCCCGATCCAGGATCTGAACTCGATGGTTTTCTCGATCCGCCACAAACAGAAGATCATTCTCGTCGCTGGCAATGCTGTGTGGCGTCTGAAATTCGAGCGGACGTTTTCCTTTTTGGCCCCAGGCGTGAATCATCCGGCCCTTCTGATCAAACACGGCAACTCGAGCATTCGTGTAGCCGTCTGAGACGACGAAGCAGCCATCCCTGAGGACAACGACATCGGTCGGCTTGCGAAAACCAATTTCAGCACTGCCAAGCTCCAGCAACAGCGATCCGGTCGAGTCGAACTGGAACACTTTGTCCTGCCCGCAGTCCACGATCCAGATGTTTCCTGCCGGATCGACACTGATCTGATGCGGCATGACAAACAAACCTTCGCCCCACGACCCCACGAGACGGCCGTCGAGGTCATCAAAGACCAGCACCGCTGGCTTTTGAATTCGCTCCTGACGATACCCTGTGGAAGGCATCCAGTGATTCTCACCCCGGTTCAGTACGAGGATACGGCCATCCTTCGCGATAGCAACTCCCGCCACCTGGCAGGGTTCCTGACCGGAGCCTGGAAATTCTGCGGGCCATGTCGGATCAAGTTGGAAGTTCGGAACCGCGGCCTCAGCCGACTGCAGTTGTTGTCCCAGGACCGCCAGTGATCCGGCCGCCCATGTTCCGGCCGCCCATGACAATTGCCCGAGAAAACATCGCCTGTTCATTGTCATATTGTCGTCCAATCTCATATCGCCATCGCCGTAGAAAGGCGACGCCGCGGTCGACAAAACCCCCTCGATCAGAAAATCGGTGCCGCAAGCTGCCCCGCCTTCACGAGCCCGCCCTGCATGACCGCAATAAACCGACTGCGATCCTCCAGAACTCGAATGTCCTGCAACGGATCTCCATCGACGATCAGAAGATCCGCCAGCTTTCCCGCTTCGATGGTGCCAATCTCATGCAGTCGTCCCAGAATCTTTGCACCGTTTTTGGTCGCGCAGGTTAAAACTTCAAGAGGAGAAAATCCGACGAAGTTCACGAAGAAGGAAAGTTCGCGAGCGTAGTCGCCGTGAGGATTCCAGGCGAAGCCATAATCGCCGCCCATACCCAGAGTTCCGCCGGCCTTCAGAATTCTGCGCGCACTTTCGGCACCACCATCGAGCGTTTCCTGATGACCATCGATCACGCGCTGCGACATCCCAAACTCCGGTCCGCGCTGAATGCTGGCGTATTCGAAATACAGAGCCGGAACGCACGGGACATCTCGCTGCAGAATCAGGTCGAGGCATTCATCGTCGACAAATGTGCCGTGTTCGATGGCGTCGTAGCCGGCTTTCAACGCATTCTTGATCCCTTCGGTGGCTCGACAATGTCCGGTGACTTTCATGCCGTGATTATGAGCAGTCTCGACAACCGCATGCATCTCCTCAAAGGTCATGCATAGCGTGTGATGATCATTGGTGTCAGGAGCAGCGGCATCTCCCGTGGGGTAGGTCTTCACCCATTCGATGCCATCCTTCACCAGCTTCCTCACAGCCGCGCGAGCTTCAACGGGGCCGTTGATGAGAAGAACAAGGCCTTCCATACCGATTTTTCGGAAGTCTGGATTCCAGTCCATCAGTCCTCCGACGCCGCAGATTTCGCGCCCGCTGGTCGCAAGACGCGGGCCGACAAAGATATCAGATTCGATCGCCTTCTTGAGCCAGACGTCAATATTAAACAGACTGCCGCCGCTTCGAGCTGACGTGTATCCGCATTCAACGGCCAGCTTCGCGTTGGCAGCGGCCAGCAGAGTCACATATTCGACGGGGTACTTGATGTCGAGATCTTCCAGGGCTGAGACATTGAAATAAGTCGGATGAAAGTGAGCTTCGACGAGCCCCGGAAGAATCGCGCCCCCTTTCGCATCAATAACTCTCGCATCCGGATCTTGAGCAGGAGCCTCATTCGCCCGCCCTGCCCAGGCGATTTTTCCATCCTTCAGAATGACGACTGCATTCGCGATCGGCTTTCCGCCAGTCCCGTCAATAAGCTGTCCATTTCGAACAATCGTGGTGCCGACGTGTGTCTTCATACAGGAATCTTAGTCAGGGGAATGCAAAGGGCAGGATTTGCGGATGCTTCAACAGGCTGTTGCGTGACGCTCTCGTCGCCGCACCATCGTCGTCGTGGAACCGACATTGTGGCTGAATGAGGTTTACTCCGTCTACTGATCCGTTCAGGGAATTCCTTCGCCTTAACTGTGCGACCCGGCTTCCGGTCGTTACGATCCCGCCCGGGGATATCTCTTTTATTTCTGTAAATAAAGCTGTTGTAAGAATCTGACCATGGCGAAGAAATCAATTGCTGACGTGGATGTTGCTGGTAAGACCGTGCTGATGCGAGTGGACTTCAATGTGCCACTGGACGAGCAGTGCAATGTGACGGACGATCGTCGTGTTCGCATGGCGGTGCCTTCCATTAAGTCTGTCATTGACCGCGGTGGAAAACTGGTCCTGTGCAGTCATCTGGGTCAGCCGAAGGATGGAGAAGATCTGGCGAAGTACAGCTTAAAGCCAGCCGCCGCCGTGCTGGCGTCACTGCTGGGCAAGCCTGTCACTTTTGCGACCGACACTGTTGACGCAGATGCCGTCGCGAAAGTCGGAGCCTTGAAGAGCGGCGATGTTGTGTTGCTGGAAAACCTGCGTTTTAATAAGGGCGAGAAGAAGGGCGATGCGGTCTTCGCCGGAAAGCTGGCTGGGTTCGCCGATATCTACTGCAACGATGCCTTTGGCACATGTCACCGCACCGACGCTTCGATGGTTGCCGTTCCGCAGGCCATGGTCGGCAAACCACGCGTCGTTGGTTTTCTCGTGCAAAAGGAAGTGAAGTACCTTTCCGATGCCATCGCGAATCCTCAACGGCCATTCATCGCGATCCTCGGTGGTGCCAAGGTTTCTGACAAGATTAACGTCATCAAGAATCTGCTGACGATCTGTGACAAGGTCCTGATCGGTGGTGCCATGGCTTACACATTTGCGGTGGCTAAGGGCGGCAAGGTTGGCAGGAGCCGTGTTGAACTTGATCGTGTTGAACTGGCCAGGGAACTAATCGCCAGTGGTGGCAACAAACTGGTCCTGCCATTGGATACTCATTGTGGCGACGCGTTCAACGGCAACTGCAACAAAGTTGTGGTCAAAGCCGGAGAAATTCCGGACACATTTGAAGGCTTCGATATCGGGCCGGAAACCGCAAAGCTTTACGCGGCCGAAGTTGCCAAAGCCGGCACGGTGGTCTGGAACGGGCCGATGGGTGTTTTTGAAATGTCGCCGTTCGACGCAGGGACTCGAGCCGTCGCCGAAGCAATTGCGATCAGTGCTTCCACCAGCATCATCGGCGGTGGTGACAGTGCTGCGGCGATTCAGCAATTGGGTTTTGCGGACAAAGTTTCACACGTCAGCACGGGTGGCGGAGCCAGTTTGGCCATGCTTGAAGGTGAGAAATTCGCCGCAGTTGAATTGCTCGACGAAGCCTGATTCGGGCCCCATTCTCAGAAGACGCGAGGGATTTGTAGGCTAGCGTAGCGTCTCTCAAATCCCTTCGTTTAACCCCAATACCGTTCAAAAAATGCAAATCGTGACTCCTGCTATAGTTGTGTCGCAAACACATCAACTTCAGCAAGGAGTCACGACATGGACGAGCAGGGACGCTCAACATTTTCCGAGGATCAGAATGGACGGATCTTAGACCGCCTGGCTGG
>CAMAXD010000052.1 GCA_945861975.1 Candidatus Kuenenia stuttgartensis
TGCGACAAATCGAATGCCTGCCGCATGGCCGACGAGGTTAGAATATCGAACGCCTGCCGCTGATTGCGTTGATAGGAGGACGGCGTCACGGATGCAAACTGATCCAGCCGTCGTCGTTCAACATCGATCTGTGACAGAAGCGATCGCCGATTGTTCAATCGGTCTATCGTCATTCCATCTTCCAGAGATGTGCTGGGCAACACAGGGGCTCCGCGCACGATTTGCGGAGTACCTGGCGACGGTGCAAACGAATCTTTGTCGTAAAACGGCATGCACTCGGTTGTCAGCGCGTCGTACTGCTTTCCCAGGAAACCACCATAGGGTCCGGATCGGCGAAAGGACTGTCCCCAGCCGAGCCAGTGTGGCATATAAACATATTGAGGCGTCTCGGTATGTTCGCCACTGAGGTACTGAAGCACCGACCCGATACTTGGTGCATCTGTGGGGCGAGGATGCTGGTCCGGCGGAATGACATCAAAGCCGGTGTAGCATGGCAAGCAATTGTGACATCCCGCCTTATGATTCACCGAGCGGATGAATGCAAACTGATGGGCCAGTTGAGCAAACTTCGGCAGATGCTCACAAACTTCAATCCCCGGGACCGTGGTCGGAATCGGCTTGAATTCACCTCTGACCTCTGACGGTGCGTTGGGTTTCAGGTCATACATGTCCTGAGTCGCCGCACCGCCCAGCAAAAAGATGAAGATGACGTTTTTTGCTTTGGCGTCTTTGATAAGCCCGGACTGTTCAGCCTGCAGCATCTGAGGCAGACCGAAGCCTCCCATCGCAGATAATGCTCCCGCCCGCAAAGTTTCTCGGCGAGTGAAACCGTCACAACATCGTCGTGGACTACCGAGCATTGTCAGCATCAAGGTTCTCCTGAATCGGCGGGCGAAGCAATTTGGAGGCAGCGCAAATGGGGCGGGGGACATGGATGATAGTCAATCAGAACTCGAATACGCAAAGTCTTTCACGTCAATTTGAATGCAACTTCTTTGGCACCGCAGACCTGAAACCGCCCGAACGACTGGACTCGGACGTCGGATGAAAGCCACAATACGAGAAACTCGCCCACTCTATTCCCACCTGTTGTGATACATGAAAACGCTTTACTCTTTGTTGTTCACGCTGCTCCTGTTCGCTGCGCCTCTGTCGTCCGCTGCGGCCGACGAGGTCAGCTTTGAATTGCAGGTCAGACCAATCCTCATGGCAAAATGCCTCGAATGCCATGGCCCAGAGACGCAGGAAAGCCATCTTCGGCTGGATCGTCGCTCGTTGATGTTGCGTGGTGGCGATTCCGGCGAGCCGGCGATTATCGTTGGTGACAGTGAAAAAAGTCACTTGATTGCTCTCGTGTCGGGACATGAAGCAGGCAAGCTGATGCCGCCGGATGAGGCGAATCGGCTGACGGAATCCGAGATTCAGATTTTGCGCACATGGATTGACTCGGGAGCCGCATGGCCGGGCTCGGAGAATCAATCTGATACCGAAGCGAGCGAACTGGATCACTGGTCGTTCAAGCCCGTCGCCGCTGTTGAACCGCGTTCGCTGGGCAGCAAACTTGTCACAAACCCGGTTGATGCCTTCATTTTGCAGGAGCTGATCCAACGCTCCATCGTGCCAAATCCGAGGGCGACGAAAGCCGATCTGATTCGACGGATCTACCTCGACATGCTCGGATTGCCGCCGACTCCGGAAGAGGTTCAGGCGTTCGTGGCTGATGAACGACCGGATGCCTACCAGGAGCTCGTTGAACGAATTCTGGCGAGTCCCCATTATGGAGAACGGTGGGCTCGTTATTGGCTGGATCTTGTTCGCTTCGCCGAAACCAACGGCTTCGAAACCAATCGCGAACGTCCTAATGCGTGGCCGTATCGAGATTATGTGATCCGCTCACTGAACGAGGACAAGCCGTATAATCAGTTTCTGCGTGAACAGATCGCGGGCGATGCGATCGGAGTACCCGAAGCGACGGCCTACCTTGTCTCAGGCCCTTACGATCTGGTGAAGAGCCCGGACATCAACCTGACACTGATGCAGCGTCAGAATGAGCTCGATGACATTATCGGAACCACCGGTACAGCGTTCATTGGTCTGACGATTGGCTGCGCGCGGTGTCATAATCACAAGTTCGATCCGATTCGGCAGACAGATTATTACTCGATGCAGGCAATCTTCGCAGGCATCCAGCACGGCGATCGTTCGCTGCCGCTGTCGCCGGATAAGCAGCAGGAAATTACAGAGATCGATCGTCAACTGGTGCGGCTTCGTGAACAGCTCAAGCCGTTTCTGAAAGATGCCGGTCCGGGTCGCCCGGCCGTGACGGCTCGCGGTAACGAAGAACTGTTCGAAGCCACGCCAGCGAAGTACATTCGCTTCACGATTGATGAAACCAGCGGCGCCGAGCCGTGCATTGATGAACTGGAGATCTTCAGTGACTCGATCAATGTGGCGCTTGCATCAACCGGGGCAAAGGCAACGGCTTCAGGCACATTGCCGGGTTATGAAGTTCACAAGCTGGAACATCTCAACGATGGCCGCAGTGGAAATTCGCGGAGTTGGATTTCTAACGAAGGCAACAAAGGATGGGTGCAGATTGAACTTCCGGAAGTGAAGCCGATTCAACGCATCGCCTGGGCACGAGATCGAGACGGCCAGTTTGGTGATCGAGTCGCGACGAAGTATCGCATCGAAGTTGCTGTCGAAGTGGGGCAGTGGAAGGAAGTGGCTTCGTCTGCCGATCGACTTCCATTCAACGGCAAAGCAACTCAGCCCGAATACGACTTCGCGAATTTCCCCGACACGGAAGCTCAGCGAGGCCGCGACCTCTTCAAGCAACTTCAGGATGGCGAACAACGCAAGTCACAACTTCAGGCCTCGGCGACGATTTATGCCGGAACTTTTCAACAGCCCGGGCCAACTCATCGTTTGTTCCGTGGCGAGCCACTGGCAAAACGCGAGCAAGTGGAACCAGGCACGGTTGCTGCTTTTGGCAAGCTGGCGATCAGCGAAGCCACGCCCGAACAACAACGTCGACTGGCACTCGCGGACTGGATCGCATCGAAAGAGAACCCACTGACGGCGCGGGTGATTGTCAATCGGCTGTGGCAGTTTCATTTTGGCAAAGGACTTATCTCAACGCCGAGCGACTTCGGTAAAGCCGGCGTCGCACCGACTCATCCGGAACTGCTCGATTGGATGGCTCGCGAGTTGATGGACAACGGCTGGTCTCTGAAACATGTGCATCGACTGATTCTTACATCGTCTACCTATCAGCAAGACAGTCAGCCGCGCGAAGATGCTCTGCAGGCCGATGCGGCGACCGAATGGTGGTGGCGATTTCCTCCTCGTCGACTGGAAGCCGAACCAATTCGCGACAGTATTCTGGCAGTCACAGGCGTTCTTGATACTCGCATGTACGGACCCGGATTCAGTGGCTTTGAAGTCGAGCTGGAAAACGTCCGTCATTACTTTCCGAAAAAGAAGTACGGCCCGGAAGACTGGCGCCGCATGATCTACATGACGAAGGTGCGACTGGAAAAAGAATCCGTCTTCGGCATCTTCGATTGCCCCGATGCCGCCACGTCCGTCCCCAAACGAGGCCGCTCGACAACACCTCTTCAGGCCCTGAATTTGTTTAACAGTCCCTTCATGTTGCAGCAATCTGAACTCTTTGCCGACCGCCTGAAACGCGAGTGCGGCGACGATGCCTCAAAACAAATCGTGCGCGCCTTCTGGCTCTGCTTTGGCCGCGAACCCGACGCCAACGAACTGATTGATTCGGCAGAATTCCTGACCGAACAGGGTTTCCCTGCTTTCTGCAGAGCGATGTTGAACAGCAATGAGTTTGTGTTTTTGCAGTAGCCACGCCGATGAGAACTTGCATGCCTTTATTCAGACGTCGATCCGCTAAGTTCGTGTAACGAGAGCATGAACACTTGATTTCATAATCCATCTGGCTGAGATATATTCACTCATTATTTCGGCGGCTGACGACTGTATTGATAAGGTGGTTACCGGAACTGCGAAAACCTGGCGGAAATATCGGTTGAAGGGCGAGTCTCAATCATGCCAATTCAGATCGACTGTTTTTGTGGGCGCACCATCCGAGTAAAGGATGATTTGGCAGGAAAACGAATTCGGTGCCCCGATTGCAGATGCGCACTTGCAGTACCGGGTAAGGCGACGAGAGCTTTGATCGAAATTGGATCTCAGAAACCAGCAACAGGTGCGTCGCGCTCCGCGCCTGCCGCCACCGGAGTTGAATCACATGATAATCGCGACGTTGAATCTGTGGCGATAACCGAATGCGGAATGTCATCCTTTGCTGCAGGCGAACGTGTTGACGAGGAAGAGAAAGCGAAATTTTCGCGTTCCTTAGTAGGTGTTTCATGGAAGCGGATTCTGATCGCAGTCTGCGTTCCTGTCCTGTTGTGTGCAATCTATCTTGTTCTGCGAGAGGTAGAGTTTGTCGCGCGTCCGGAGAAAATCGCGGTCATGGATTTGAAGGTCATTGGCCGCAAGATTCAGATGCAGATGGATACACAATCTCCTGACTACACTTCTACTCCCAATATAAAAAAACTTCGGGAACAGATTCTTGAGAAGATTAATGGAGCCGAGATCAACGACATTGTGAATAGACTTGATCAGTATGAGATCCTCGTTGCGGATCTACCTCCGCGCTTTATGGATGTGCAGCCGTCAACCCATCTAGTTGCCTATGAACGAAAGGCACTGACAGAAGGCGGACCGCTATTAACACTTGATGGTCAGGTTCACAGAACTTCAGCTAACGAGTTGCAGCAACTGTTTGCCAGTACGCGGAAGCGAAGCGCGACATTCAATAAGTCGAGTACTTCCATCGACATGTTACTGCATGCTTATTCCGGCAACGCTGTCGCTGATATTTCGATTACCGACCAATGCTCAGTACGGTTTCCAGGAGCACATACAACGGAAAAGCGTACCCTGGCTACCCCGATGGGGAACATTGATGGCACGATGTTCGTTTTTAGTGACGGCGATATTGCTTGCCTTGCCAGTCATACACCGTACCCTGTCGGCCTCGTAGAGAAAGTTGCATCGGACAGAAAGGTATTCCTTGAAATAGCGGCAAGTGCGAGTCTCGCAACCAAACCCGGAAGCAAGCGGTTACGCTTAAATGTCGAACAACAGCACGGCATTTACATTCTGGAACAGGACTTCTCATTCGATGCAGGAATCAATTCAAAGGGACAGATCTTCCCATCTGGGAAGTGCGGAATAAGGGCGTATCTCGATGGAAATGATGTGTATCTGTTCTCTGTCCAGATCAGTGACGACATTACTCGTCGCGATCCTGATGCCACACAATTGCTTACGAGTCGTTTTTTTGAATCGATCCGGTTCAAACGATCAGAAATCGAACATTCTTCACAACCAGAATCGAAAAACGAGGCAGCGGCAAATCGCCCCGATTCAGGCATTATTCCCAAACCAGAGTTTCTTGACCTAACGGATCCAGCATTCAAATTTCCGTCAGGAGAAAGAATGTGTCGCTTTAAGTTGAGCAGCTCGCCGGATCTGTCAGACACATCAATGTTAATGGGTGTTCCGGCCGGCTCTCAGAAACAATGCCGCCCGGCGTTCTGCCTTGCCGCGATTACCAGCAATGAGTTGCGTTTTTTTCAGTAACGATGAGGAACGGGCCAAACATTGAACATTGAACATTGAACATTGAACATTGAACATTGATGCCGGGGTCTAATGTCCATAACTTGTCTGCGAAGGAGCCATAAATGAAATCATCGACAAGAGTGAGTGAGACCAATCTTGAACAACTTGAGTCTCAGCTTCCCGCTGCTGCAGACGTGGTTTTTTCTGATGCCTATTCGCAAGCAATTCGATTGGGACTCAGCGTTGTGGTCGCCGTTGATGCTCAGGTGTTTGAGGTCTTCCCAGATGGCAGCAAGAGGCATATTAAAACGATCAAGCCAGCCACTCACGCTGTCCCGGGCCAAACCTGGTCTCTGCCATGACAGCAGTCATTCCTCGATTGAGAATGTTCGCCGGGCCAAACGGATCCGGGAAAAGTACGCTCAAGAACGTACTTCCATCAGAGCTCCTTGGCATCTATTTGAATGCGGATGAGCTTGAACAGTCAATGCGCAAACTTGGCCAAATCCAGGTAGCCAATTTCGGAGTGCATCCGGATCTGCTTCTGCCCAGTCAGGTCAAGGACTTCTTTCGGCAGTCTTCGCTTTTAAAGTCCGCTGGACTGAATTCGACGGCAGATTTGATTTCCGCCAATTCCGGCGTGATCGACTTTTCGAATGTGTCCGTCAACTCCTACATCGCATCGGTGCTTGCCGACTTTCTTCGTCGTCGCCTTCTGCAGCAACAGGCGTCCTTCACGATGGAGACTGTGATGTCCTCTGCTGACAAAGTTGAACTTCTGAAGGTGGCACAGAGCAGAGGATATCGAACCTACCTTTATTTCGTGGCAACGGAAGACCCGGCGATCAACGTATCAAGGGTTCAAAATCGAGTTCGCCAGGGAGGTCATTCGGTTCCTGAAGACAAGATCATCAGTCGTTACGATCGTTGTCTTGAATTGCTCGTTCCTGCAATTCGACACACAAACCGGGCCTATATCTTTGACAATTCGGCTGATGGTCGCGAGAGCACGTGGATTGCTGAAATAACAGATGGCAAACTGATTGAACTGAAGGCAACGCGAATTCCTGATTGGTTTCGTCGAGCTGTCTTGTCCAAAGTGCAAATCTAGAGCCTACTGATGTTGACTGACAATGTGCTGAAAAATCGTCACCTTCTCAACCGTTGCGGCTTTCTCGACAACCCCGCTACGGGTCTCAGCAGTATTGCGCTATCGATGATGCTGGCGGAGGAGCATGATTCAGAAAACCCTGTTTTTTCTTCCCTGCACTTTGCTAGACTATTGGCATGATTCAGCCATCTTTTCATTCTGTCGTCGATGAATTGCTCGATCCTGTGGGAAATTGTCTCACTCCAGAGGTCGCTCAACGACTGGTTGGGCTGCGTGCTACACCGCAGGTGCTCGAGAAGCTCGACGACTTCGCAGAGAAGTCGTCCGAAGGTACTCTGACGGCAGAAGAACGCGTGCATTATGAAGCCAGTTTGAGAGCCATCAACTTTATCAGCATTCTGCAATTGAAAGCACGAGCCCTCATCTCCAGTACGGCCGAATAGAATCTTATGGCTGTCGATCTTGCCACCCGGCGACTTGTCCGAGAACCTGTTGGAAACAGGTGCGAGTACTGTCGCTTTCATCAGGACGACCAACCATTCCTGACGTTCCATGATGAGCACATCATTTCAAGACAGCATGGCGGCTCAGATCATGAATCTAATTTATGCATCGCATGTCACTGGTGCAATTTGCACAAAGGGCCAAATCTGGCAACGCTTGTCGATGGCCAACTGGTGGTTCTGTTCCATCCTCGCAGACAGGAATGGAGTTCACACTTTGAAATTCGTCAATATCGAGTCATTGGTCTTGATTCTGTTGGTGTCGGGACCGTTGAATTACTCAATATGAACGATGAAGACCGCTGCGAACTCCGCCGGGAATCGTTACTGCCGTCATTCTGAATCGCAATACTTATGCAACACTCCAGCACATATGCCAGCCGTCACCTCCTTAACCGCCGAGGCTTTCTCGATAACACGGCCACGGGGCTTAGCAGCATTGCGTTGTCAATGATGCTGGCGGAGCAGGGCTTGTTGAAGGCGGATGATGCGAAGTCGAATACGGTGGGCGGCAAGTCGCCAATCCGGCCGAACATTGATGCTTCAAGGCCATTTGCGTCGCGGCAGTCGCATTTTCCGGCGGCAGCGAAGCGAGTTGTCGTGATCTTCTGCTCGGGGGCCTGCAGCCATGTGGACACGTTTGACTATAAACCCGAACTGATTGCTCGTCACGGTCAGCCGCTGCCTGGTGCAGACAAGCTGATTACGTTTCAGGGAGAGCAGGGTAATGTGACTCAAAGCCCGTGGAAGTTTCAGCCGCGAGGTGAATCCGGCAAGATGATCTCAGACCTTGTCCCGCATCTCGGCTCGCTTGCGGATGACATTTGCTTCATACATTCGCTCAAGGGCAAGACGAACACACACGGTCCCGGTGAAAACTACATGTCCACTGGATTCACGCTGGATGGTTATCCCAGCATTGGAGCTTGGACGACGTTCGCTCTGGGAACAGAAAACGATAACCTGCCGTCGTATGTTGCGATACCTGATCCACGAGGAACCCCGCAGAATTCCGTGAACAACTGGGGCCCCGGATTTCTGCCGGCTGCGTACCAGGGCACAGACTTCAATACTTCGCTGCCCATTCGCAATCTGGCTCGACCAGAGTCCATTGCCGAAGCATCAGACAAGAAGACTCGCGACTTTCTGAAGCGGCTCAACGATCGACATCTCGAACGCTTCCCCGGCGACACGGAACTGGCGGCGCGCATTAGCAGTTACGAACTCGCCGCAAAGATGCAACTCAGCATACCTGAAGTGCGAGATCTCTCGACCGAGTCTGCGTCGACGCTTGCGTTGTACGGAGCCGATGATGCTCAGAACACGTTGAAGGCTGCGTACGCAAAGAACTGCATTCTTGCCCGGCGATTGCTGGAGCAGGGCGTGCGGTTTGTGCAACTCTTCAACGGTGCGTATCAGACGGGTGGTGAAGGAGTCAGCAACTGGGACGGTCATAAAGTTTTGAAAGATCAGTACAGTGTCCACGGACCTGTGCTCGATCAACCGACAGCCGCGTTGATTACGGATTTGAAACAACGTGGACTCCTGAAAGACACACTCGTCGTGTGGTGCACCGAATTCGGTCGCATGCCAACGTTCCAAAAAGGCGCCAGCGGGCGAGATCATAATCCGGAAGGCTTCACCTGCTGGATGGCCGGCGCCGGCGTCAAGGCTCCATTCACATACGGTGCGACTGATGAGTTTGGCTACAAAGCGGTTGAGAACGTCTGCAACGTTCATGACTTCCACGCCACGATCCTGCATCTACTCGGACTGGATCATGAGCGTCTTACGTTCTACTACAACGGCCTTGAACGTCGACTGACGGATGTCGAGGGTGTGGTTGTGAAGGATGTATTGGTCTGATCCGCCACCGGGCCTGCCCCCAATGGTTTAACGGCTTCTGCACCAATTGCTGTCTTTACATGAAGAACAGCAGGAATTTCGGAGAGTGGTGCAAAGGCCAGTGAACCATTGGGGGCAGGCCCGGTGGCGTTTGGGACGGGATGGTTGGGCACGGCTCTTGTGATGTGGCGAAAATACCGGTAGGCTATTCAGCCCGCCATCTTTCTCTGCATGAGATCCAGCCGTGATATCACTATTCGCCAGACATGTTTGTCCCTGCACCGTGGGACTTCTGACCGCAATTGTTGCATTTGTATCATCGTCAGACGCATATTGTCAGGACAGTGACGTTCAGAAGTCATTCACGGCGCAGGTTGAGCCGTTGCTTCAGAAGTATTGTCTTCGGTGCCACAACGCCGACAACATGAAGTCCGGGATTAGAGTCGACCAGTTGGATGGTTCTCTGCAGGATCGCCATCTGTTTCTCTGGCGTGACATTGGCAAGCAACTGGATGAGGCTGCAATGCCTCCGGCCGATGAGCCACAGCCCACCAAAGAGGAACATGAGTTTTTGTCGAAGTGGATTGAGCAGTCGTTGAATGTGGCTCGATCCAGGGACACTCAGAAGAATGGCTCCGTCCGGCGTCTGACTGTTTCGCAATATCGCAATACTCTGCGAGAGTTGTTGAAACTTGAAGAAAACCTGTCCGACATTCTTCCTCCCGATGGCGTTTCGAAGGACGGCTTTGCCAACAATGGGCAGGTGCTCGGGCTGTCACCGTTGCAGATGGAATACTACTTCGACATTGCCGAGAAATCGCTCGACCTGTGCATCGTCAATGAAAACACAGAGCCCACCATTCAGAACTTTCGTATGGATCTCGGTTTGGGGATCAATCCGGATCCTTGTAAAGACGCGCTTGTTCTGGGCGCGAATAACCTGTTGTTGAACAATAGCGACTTCATAGTGACGGAGCTCACTCCCACGAAGTCGTTCGACTTCAATTCGTTCCACATGCAGACGGCGTTTGACTTCATCGAAGGCTACGTTGGCAACGATACCATTCGACAGTGGAAGCACTTCGACGGGATCTATCATGCGGTGTTTGCCTGCATGCGAGGCACTGAAGGTTATCCTTTGGGAGAGCCTTACCAGGCCGTGCCCGGCGGATTGTTGCTTCGGCCAGCTATTCCAAGCCCGGAGATTTTTGGCGAATCGAATACTTATGGTCCAATGGCCAACTTCAAGATCTCGCTGCGAGAGCTTCCGGATCATGGCAACTTTCGAGTGACGGTGAAGGCATCTCGTTACGACGATGGCCTGATGTTGGAGGGCATGCCAGCGGTCCTGAGTCCGGTAGAATCGCCGTCTGTGAAACTCGCTTCCATTGACGACGCATCCAAAGGATCTGTGGTTATTGAGCAGCCCGGGATTTATCAGATTGATGTTTCCTGTGTAATGAATGAACCGAACCATTTGTTGCGGCTCAAAATCGGAGATCGGGATTTTTCTCGTCAGGTAAAGAACATCAATCCGGCGGATGCAAAGCCCGAGGTGGCCGATGCAGAGCAGTCTCATGCGGTTCTCGTAGTCCGTCTTTCAGGCGATGCGTTGAGTCTTGCCACTTCGAAGAGCGAGAAGACTCGAATCAGCCGTGTTGTATTAACCAGATTGAGTGATGAAAGTGATCTGGCCAGAAAGTTCACTCGCTTCGAGAAACGTTCGCCCGCTCTGGGCGTTCATCTTGGGCTTCGGCGAGATTGTGGCAGCACGCTCAATGCCGTCGGCAAGCCTCAAACGGTCGAGAATTTGGAGCCAGCAGAGTTCACGTTTACCGGCGCTATCAATGATTTTCCGTATCCGGCGGTCGAAGAAAACAACGTCAACTACCTGGCTGGTATTCGCGAGATTGGTGTTCGCAGTGAGTATATAGATGGGCGAGAAATGCCTCGACTAAAGATCCATTCGATAGAATTCGAAGGTCCGATTTACGACGCATGGCCACCCGCAACACATCGCAACATTTTCATTGAATCACTGAATCGTGGAGATCATTCGCTGTATGTTCGCGAGACGATTTCGTCATTCATGACACGAGCGTGGCGCCGCCCGGTAACGGATGCAGAAGTTGATTCTGTCGTTTCCGTCTGGGACAGCTCTTTTCGAGAGAATCATGATTTTCAGCAAGGCATCAAGGATGCTCTGCTGGTCGTGCTGACATCGCCTCAGTTTTTGTTTCTGATCGAAAACAGCAACGGTCCGGAAGCAGAAAATGTTGACAATTGGGAGCTGGCATCGAAGCTGTCTTACTTCCTGTGGAATTCACCACCTGACCGTGAGTTGCTCGATGCTGCGGCTGCAAACACTCTTCAAGCAAACTTAGTTGCTCAGACAGATCGACTCCTGAAGGATCCTCGTTCTGAACAATTTGTGCATGAGTTTACGTCGCAATGGCTCGGTCTCGAGAAGTTCGATGTCCTTGAAGTCGATCGTTCCAGGTTCCCCAGACTGACCCGCGACACGAAAGCTCAATTGCGTGAAGAGCCCATACAGTTTGTTCGCTATCTGATTGACAAGAATCTGTCCGTCAGTCATCTGATTCAGTCGGACTTCATCATCGCCAATGACGCGGTGGCTAGTTACTACGATTTGGGAGAAGAAACTGAGCATGGCCTTCAGTTTGCGGCGATCTCGCAAAAGACCGGGCAGCTCGGCGGAGTTTTATCTCAGGCTGCAATTCTTGCGGGACTGTCCGACGGACGAGAATCCAATCCGATCAAACGCGGAGCCTGGTTAGCTCGCCGCATGATTGCTGAGCCACCGGATGATCCGCCGCCCAATGTTCCTCAGCTCAAGGATGACGGGACTGAACGTACCTTGCGAGAAAAACTGGAACGTCATCGCAATCAGGAAGGCTGTGCGAAATGTCATGCCGGAATCGATCCCTGGGGGATCGCGTTTGAGCAATATGATGCGGCAGGCCGATTTAAGACTGGCCCCGCAGATGCTCATTCGACTCTGCCTGATGGCACTGAGGTGGCCGACCTCACAGGATTGCGGAACTATCTTGCGACTGATCGAATCGATCAGGTAGCCTTCAGTTTTCTCAAGCACCTCAGCAGCTACGGAGTCGGGCGAAGTCTCACCTATAATGAACTCGAATGGCTGAAGGAAGCAGGAAAACAGTTGAAGACGGACGGATACCGAATGCAGGATATGATCAGGTTTGTTGTGACAAGCGATTTGTTTTTGAAGAAATGATGTATCTCTTCGGCGAGCGGCAGGGTGTCAGCCCTCCGAGCAGTATTTCTCTCCAATACCAGCTCAGATAGGTGAGTTGGAGTGAGATGTGAGCCTCTTCGAAATCGCCGAGGATTCTTTGATCGCTGATGAACTGGTGGATGACAGGACGAATACTCGGGGGGCTGACGCCCTGCCGCTCGCCGAAACAAGAACAAGGAGCCACACCGTGCTGCCAATTACAACAATTGATCGTCGCCAGTTTCTGCGTGGGGCTGCTGGAGTCGCGATAATTCTGCCGAGGCTTGAACTGTTTGCCGATGCGTCCTCAAATGATGCGGCAAAGAATCCGCGACGATTCTGTGCTATGTATACGGCCAATGGAATGTGTCTGCCGGATCCCGCCAATGGTATCGATGAATGGAGTTGGTTTCCCAAACAGATTGGTCGTGATTTTGTTTTCGGGAAGTCGACAGAGCCGTTCGCTCCTTTTCGTGAGCAAGTGAGTTTTCTGGGAGGGCTGTACCATCCGAACGGAACCAAGGCGGATCCTCACGTTTGTTCTGATATGTGGTTGACTGGTGCTCCACTGCATAACGCAAAGCCAGGAACCTACAACACCGTCTCTCTGGATCAGGTGATCGCTCAGCATACGAAACAGTACTGCCGCCAGCCCTCGCTGGTTTTGTCGATCGACGCCGGAGTGGGATTCCTGTCACGCACAGGAACGATTTCCTACAACCTTGAAGGTAAGCCTATTCCGGCCGAGAATAGTCCTCAACGGGTCTTTAATCGGTTGTTTCGCAGCAATGAAGAGTCTGTCGCTGCTCAGCAGAAGCAGTTGAAGAAGCGAATCCGACTGGTTGATGCGGTGCTGGTGAACTCGAAATCTCTAAACCAGCAGCTTGGTCAGTCTGATCGCGAGAAGATGGATCAGTATTTGACATCTCTCAATGAGATTGAACAGCGACTGACCGCCTCAGAGAAATGGATTGATATTCCACTGAAGTCACAGGATTACTCGCACCTGAAGCTGGATGTGACGACCGAAGGTGAACCCGCGGAATACTATCGCAACATGTTTGATCTGATCGCGTTGGCGTTTGATGCAGATATCACTCGATCAGTTGCCTTCATGCTGAATCGAGAAGACGGTATGGGAATCAGCGACACCTTCCCGATTAAGCTAGGCCTGACCAGAACTCATCACAACTTATCCCACGCTGGCGACAAGGATGGGCAGTTGGAGTTTGCAAAGTATGACATGTTCCTGAGCCAGCAGATCGCGGGCTTCCTGAGCAGGCTTCAGCAATACAAAGACCCGGAGGGAACCGTGCTGGATAATTCTCTGGTGTTGTTCGGCAGCGGATGCAGCACAACTCACAACCCCAGAAACCTGCCGACGCTTTTGGCTGGCGGTCAGAGAATGGGAGTAAAGCAGGGTGGCCACTGGAAGCAGGACGACACACCAATGTGCAATCTGTATCTCAGTATTCTTGGTGCCCTGGGAATACATGAGTCGTCCTTTGGCGATAGTACAGGAAAACTGTCAGTGGGAGCTTTTGCGTAGCTGAATCTGCCAGCATCCCTGACAGAATGCCTGCAGGAAAGTGTCATCATTAGGCCAGTATTGAGGCTGGATGTAGCGTGAGTTGTCTTCTTTCAAGGTGAGTCATGTTATGTCCATCAAGTCAGGAGTTCCGGGTCATGCCTCGTGTGCTGAGAATCGTCGAAGCTTTCTTCGAGTCGGCAGTCTGGCTTTGGGTGGGTTTTCGCTCAGTCACGTTTTGCAAGTGCGAAGAGCGAGTGGCGAGACTGAGTCTCGACCTCCCAGGTCCGTCATTCTGTTGTGGATGACCGGTGGCCCATCCCATATCGATATGGTCGACATGAAGCCTGAAGCAGCGGCCGAGATTCGCGGGCCGTTTCAGCCGATTGAGACATCGCTTCCGGGATTGCAGGTTTGCAATCTGATGCCGGGACATGCTCGAGTGGCTAAACATCTGACAGTGATAAGATCACTGACACATTCTTACAGCGTCCACGATGATGCTCAGCATCTTGTTCAAACTGGTTATCCTCAGCTCAATGCGCGGCAGGCAGGTCAGCGTCATCCGTGTCAGGCATCGGTCATGTCCTACTTTCGTCGCGACGAAAGGTTAGGGATGCCGAGTTATGTTTGTGTTCCGGAGGACTATCGAACTCATGCAGGCTTTTACCAGACCGCTTCGTTTCTGAGCGCCAGACATAATGGGCTGAACAGTGGTGGCGACCCGAAGCTTGGAAATTATCGGCCCCCCGAGTTTGCTCTGCCCGCTGAAGTCACCGTTTCGAGATTTCAGGATCGACGTGAATTGTCACAGTCGCTGGATTTCCTGCGCCGCAAGGTGGGCGAGATGCCGCAGCTTCAGGATGAGGACGATATCCGGCAGCAGGCTGTCGAGCTGGTCACCGGCAGGAATGCTCGTGATGCGTTTGATCTTTCCGCAGAACCAGAAGCCTTGAAGGAGCGATATGGTCGACATGCGTGGGGCCAGTATACGTTGCAGGCTCGCCGATTGGTTGAGGCGGGGGTAGGCTTCGTCACTGTGAATCTTTATGAAAAAGATGTTGACTGGTGGGACGACCACTATGACATCGAAAAGAACCTCCGACGAAGACTGCCTGTTTTCGATCAGGCGTTTTCTGCACTCGTGGAAGATCTCCATGAACGAGGACTGCAGGACGAGGTGCTTGTCATCGCCTGCGGAGAATTTGGCAGAGCGCCAAGAATTGATGCGGGGGCAGGGCGGGCTCACTGGCCCAAAGCCATGCACGCAGTGCTCAGCGGCGGCGGAATCCGGACGGGCCAGATTATTGGCTCAACGACGAAGGATGGTGGCGAGCCGCTCGACAGGCCACTCTCTCCGGGAGACCTTCTGGCCAGCATTTATCGCGTCCTTGGGATCAATCCTGAGGCCACGATCCCGGATCGGCAGAATCGTTCTGTGCCGCTGGTTCAGCAGGGAACACCTATTAAAGAATTGTTTGGCTGATTCGCCGGTTGGCGGCCGATGAGTTTTGTCATTTGCTGAGATCGTCACTCGTCTGTGCTTCAGGGGCAAATTCCATGTTCAGGTTAGACACGACTGCGGCCTTTGCCCTCGAATCACGCCGCCGCGTTTTGCGCGCCGGTTTCCTTGGGCTGGGCGGTCTTTCACTGGCGAGTTTGCTGCAACTTGAAACACAGGCTAAAGAAGCTGGCCGGTCTTCGTTGAAGCGAGCGAAATCTGTCATTCTGTATTTTGCTCATGGTGGTCCCAGTCATTTGGAAACTTATGACATGAAGCCAGAGGCTTCGACGGAGATCCGCGGACCATTCAGCCCGATCTCAACCAATGTGTCCGGAATTGACGTGTGCGAGTATCTCCCGAAGCATGCTCAGATTGCCGATCGATTTTCACTCATTCGATCGTGTACACACGAAGAAGCCGATCACTTCGCGGGCCATCGGAGATTTCTCAGCGGCTTCGGAAAGCTCAAGCCCGGGTTCGGATACGAATCGTATTATCCTCAGGTCGGAGCTGTCGCTAATCGGCTGCTGGAAAGTGGCCAACGAGGGCTGCCTGCGGCTGTGGCAATTAATGGCGTCGTCGTGAATGGACCTGACTATGCCGCTGGTGTTTCGGAAGGTTTCTGGAGCGGTATGTACCGAGTTCCCATCGTCAACGGAGGATTGCGAGATACTCATCTGTCCGTCGAAGCAGCGAGAATGAATGATCGAGTGAGTCTTCGTACATCGCTCGATCGATTCCGCCGAGATGTTGATCGAGCCGGCACGATGTCGGTCATGGATGAATTCAGCCGCCGCGCACTGGAGGTTGTGATGTCCGGCGCGGCGCAGAAGGCGTTTGATCTCTCGCAGGAAGACGCGAAAACTCGGGAACTCTACGGTCCGGGTGAAGGCCAGGAAGCACTCACGGCGCGGCGTTTGGTGGAAGCGGGTGTTCGGTTCGTCACGTTCTGCTCTCGAGGGAATGGCCCGAACTCGAACGCTCACAATTGGGACGATCATGCGGTCAACTGGGATCTGCCCACGGCTATGCATGCGAGATTGCCGGCCTATGATCATGTCGTGACGACGCTGATTAACGACTTGTATGAACGAGGTCTCGATCAGGATGTACTGCTAATTGTGACCGGTGAATTCGGGCGCACGCCCCGGTTGGAATACAAAGACGGCAAAGTCGGTCGTGACCATTGGCCCAGTGCGATGTCGATCCTGATTTCCGGAGGTGGCATGCCGATGGGACAGGTGATTGGGTCCACTGACGCAATCGGAGCACGTCCCTCCAGCAGACCGCTCGATCCTCACGATATCCTGGCGACGATTTATCACTTCCTTGGAATCGATCCTCATCTGCATTTGCCGGACCCTTCCGGACGGCCCGTTGCATTGACTCACGGGACTGCGATTCGGGAATTATTCTAATTTGAGACGCCACGTTCAGGTTAGCCGCAGTGCAATCAGTACCCGGACGATGCAGGGACCAAATCAGAAAAATAACGAGCATTAATGATTGACATGCGAGTCGCTGCATCCCTTGACACAAAGAATCCTGAAACGAGCGGTGTCGCATCATCTCAGTTTTGCCGCAGGAGTCTCGCGGAAGAGTCGTAAGCCCACAAGCAGTATGCAGAATGCGGCAAAGGCTCCACTCACCATGCCAGCAATGGTCGGCCAGTGACTGAAAACCAATCGCAGTCGCCAATCTTCCCAAAGGTATCCCCAGGTGCAGAGCACGAGGAACGCGGCGATACACAGGTAAGGACCAAATGCGACAAATGTGCGGCCGGTGAAAATGCGGCCACCGAGCCCCAAAATCAGACCCACGAGCGGAGCGATGGCTAAGGCGCACAGCGTCGGTTGCCAACCGAGAAATGCGCCGATCATTGCCATGAGCGTGACATCGCCAAACCCGATCGCTGGAATCCCCAGAATCAGGCGCGAAGCAATGCGAGCGATCCACATCAACCCTGCTCCAGCGACAGCCCCGGATAAACTCCAAATGAGTCCATGGAGATGCTGGTGTGCCTTCATCCATTCCGGAAGATACGGCCCAAAATGGGGAACCGTGACCGCTGGATCATGGGGACTCGAAACGGGCATGTTGTCATAGCTCCAGTCAACCCAGACATGAATGAGTTGGAGTTCACCGCTCAGCGTCGCCGTGATCACGGCGAGCAGAGCTCCGCGAACGACAACGGAGTCGAAGATTGAATAATCGAGATAGTCTGTAATTGTGGCTGTAGCCAGAAGGAAGATAAAAACGAAATGAAAGGGTAGACGATTCTGCCACAGTGGCTGTGACGGTTGAACTTCAGCGACGCTTTGGCAGTCTTGGTCGAGGAGCAACCAGCCGAATCCCGCGAACATGACGGAGATCACCAGAGTGGACCAGAAGGGCCAAAGTCGGTCCGAAGCTTTGCAGGATGGGCAGCGGAGGCCGGGGTACCACAGAAAGAGCTGGCGAAGGTAGGAGAACGGTTGTTTGCAGGAGTCGCAGCGACGCAGGCCGGTGCGAATGGAATCATCAATGAGTGCCACAGCCCAGACTGAGGAAACTCGTCCGGCCATCAGGCCGATAAACAGCTGCAGAATCAGAGATTGAATGCTCATAGAGTGTGACGAGGCGGCAGATTGCTTGTTTCAAGGGAATATTTTTGTGGATGCGTGTTTTTTGGGCGTGTTGTTTAATTTTATTGCAACAGTTCACCTGAACACCACAGATCAGGTGGACTTACGCGACGGCATAGGACTTGCAATGACGAATTTTCAATCAGAAACCAAGTTCCTGTGAAGCCGTGGTTTTGTGCGAAGGAGTGTTCGGCCGTACTGATGGAGCATAACAATGCCGCCTAATTGGCATTGTTTCGGCGGGACGGTGAACTGGCTGGTCGTTCTTATTGGCGTGAAGTACAAGTTTCCAGGTTACGTCGAGCATAGATTTCCTGATGTGCTCGATTTTCAGTCGACAGGGGTCAAGGCAGAGATCATGAAAAAACTTGAGGCAGTTATCCGTCACTATAAACTCGAAGACGTCAAAACAAAGCTCACTACGATTGGCGTTCAGGGAATGACGGTCTCCGAGGTGCGAGGTTTTGGTCGCCAGCGTGGTCACAAAGAGACCTACCGCGGTGCAGAATACACTGTAGATTTCATGCCAAAAGTGAAGCTTGAAGTCATCGTCAACGACAATGAAGTCGAAGGTGCGATCAACGCGATTTGTGAAGCGGCTCGAACTGGCCAAATTGGGGATGGAAAGATCTTCCAGTACAATTTGGAACAGGTTGTGCGAATTCGAACAGGCGAAACTGGCACAGACGCCATTTGATCGAGGTTGCCGCTGAGACTCAACACTGATTTTCAGTTCCACCGATTACAAAATGAGACTCAGGATTGTGTTGTCGGCAGACGATTGCCGAATTACACTGCGTCTCTTCGTCTCCCCGCTGGGTTTAGCCCAGTCCGTCGGGCGGCCTGCTGGTCTTTTAGATCTCATGCGGGCTTTACGGGGTTCACGCCCGCAGTCAGTGTTTCAGTTAAAGGCTGTAAGTCGTTACATGGCAACAATTTCCCGCGCAGATCTTAAGAAACTTCGTAAACGCCGTGCTCGTCTGAAAAAGAAAAAGATGAGCTGCATGTTTACTGGGCATGGTGAAGTACCGCGTCCAGTGTATGTGGACTACAAGGATCTCAAGACCCTGCGAAATTTGATTGATCGCGAAGGTCGAATTCTTCCACGCCGCCGGACAGGTACGACTGCTCTCTACCAGCGTGCTGTGCGAACTGCAGTCCTGAGGGCTCGGTTCATCGGTTTGCTGCCGTTCGTGGCAGAAGAATAGGGTTTTTCGCATTCTGCGAACTTAAGGCCACCTGAGTATTCAGGTGGCCTTTTTTATTAGCTACAGCTTTTGCGGCTCAATCAAGAGTCAATTCTGGAGGTTTGGGCGTTCTGGCTCTGGTTTCGAGAAGCGGACGGAAGATCGAGCTTGGGGATCCGGGCGCTGCTACGCCTATTTTTCCCGAATGGAGAGTTCACGTGTAACCCTCCTGGGGAGATATTCACCAAGCCAATGTCTGGTTCGTCATCTCCTCGAAGCATGGATTCAGGGGCCTTGTATGAGCAAAGCAGAACCGTGCACGAAGTTTTCTGGGGCGTTTTTGGGGCTCATATTGGTTGCGTGCTCGGCCAACTGTCTGGCAGACGATGAGGTTGGCAGCATAAAGCCGGAGGCATCTGGCAAGGTTCATGAACTTCAGTTGACTCACAAGCAGGCCAGAATCATTCGACCGTTGTTTGAAGATTAGCCTATCGCGTTGACCGATCTGAAAGATCAAGTTGTGCAGACAGGGTTGATCGTTGTTCGAAAAGATGATCCGGCGAAGTCGGTAAATGACCTGAAGGGCTATCGAATACTTTTTAGTCCTGCGGACTGTGATGAAAAATCGGCTGCGACGGTCGAGCTTCTTCGGAAGCACGGGATTCAACTGCCTGATGGACTGGAGACGTCTCCGTCGT
The DNA here is from genome assembly GCA_945861975.1 of Candidatus Kuenenia stuttgartensis. Lineage (GTDB taxonomy): Bacteria > Planctomycetota > Planctomycetia > Planctomycetales > Planctomycetaceae > SXXK01. The sequence goes on from CAMAXD010000052.1 coordinate 19,921, forward strand.
GCAGCAACGCTGCCGTGGCCTTGATGGAAATGCCGGCCACTGCAAAGGCTGCGGCCGTGATCTCAAGTTATGCCGAACCGTTGCTGGAAGGGTGTGGCAAGGTCAAGAAGGGTGATCTGCGGGTAATCGGTGGAAGCAAGCCTGTTCCTTCGTTACTCTCTTCGCTCGTACCTCATTGTCCACGACACAGACTTGTCAAAGCTTTCAGATGCGTTGGACGGGGCTGGCCTGGATGGCGTGGGCAGCATAGAGACGGGCGTGTTCAATGGCTTCCGAGGAGCGTCTCTTTGGTATCTGGAATGAGCTTTATGGGCTGGATCCGGATCAGGAATTGAAGACGGTCGCAGCGATTTCGGATGATTCTTTTGCAGGATACGGAAGTCTTATTGCGACTGATTCGCGGCTTCTGGCTTTAAATGATGACGGAGAATTTTTGCTGCTCGATACCGAACCGGAAATTCCTGAATTTCTCTCGCGGCTAAAGTTGCAGGAAAATCGTGTTCAGGTTCTTTTGCATCCCGCCATCGCCGGCGACGCGATCTACGTGCGTCTTGGGAATAACCTTGTGAAGCTCGGGCTGCAATAGGGGAGACGCTGCCAACTGGAACTTGATGGCTTCTGATAACTTCGACATGCGTCAGTCTGCAGTGGTCTACTTAATAATCAGTGATGATTGTTGCGTGCATGCCTCGACTCTGCTTCGGGCCAGTCGGCACAATGCGCCATCGTCATTACTATCGTGAAGCTGGTGCAGTTCGGCCGGCGTAAATGGAGCGCCAAAGACAATATCGACGCGTCCCGGGCGAATCCAATTTGAACTCCGCGGCATCACGCGATCTGCACCAACAATGCCGACAGGATAAATGGGTTGCTGAGTCCGACGGGCCAGTGCGAGGAAGCCGGGGCGAAAGTCGCCGACCTTGCCATCGGAGGTGCGGGTTCCCTCAGGGAAGATTCCCACCAAAAATCCGCTCTCCAGACGTTCCAGGGCCAATCGAATACTGCCGCCCCGCGCTGCTTCTCGGCTAATTGGGATCACGTGTGTTTTGCGGAGAATCCAGCCGAGGACAGGTATGCGAAATAGATTGTCACGAGCAAGATAGGAGACCGGTCTTCCCAGGAATACGGCAACAAAGAGGGGATCCAGAAATGACTGATGGTTGACCAGAAACAAACCGCCTCGAGTGCTGTCGATGTGCTCACGTCCAACGACACGTAATCGCACCCACGATTTGCAGAACAGCCAGAACGGAACTCTAACCAGCCTCCACAACAAATTGGCTTGCGGCGGTTTCGAAATCAATGTTGGCTGTTCCGCA
>CAMAXD010000053.1 GCA_945861975.1 Candidatus Kuenenia stuttgartensis
AAGCGGGGAGATTTAGAAGCAGCTTCCGAAGCCTTTGAGAAAGCTTCCGCTGCGGACCCAAAATCGGCCGTTCCTGTGCGGGCTCTCGCGATGGTTCTGTTCCGAATGGGAAAAGCTGAAGAAGGAAACTCTACTGCCGAAAAAGCGATGCAGCTTGATCCCGATGATTATCAAACACGACTCGAGATGGCGGTTCTTCGTGGCAGTGCTCGTCAGTTTGACAATGCTGCAAAGCTTCTCGAGGAGGCGTTGGCTTCGAAGACGCTCGATAAGCAATCGCTCGATTTCGTACATATACATCAGGTTCGTGCCGCTGTCCTGCTGGAGATGCGCAAGATCGGGGAAGCGGCAAACAGTTATGAAGTCATTCTGCAGGCGCTTGAAAAACCTGAAGACTTCAAACTCAACGAACGGGAACATAAAACACTACTGAAGAATCGACTGACATCTTACGCAGTCACGGGACGCATTCTGCTGGAGTCGGGGCGAATCCCAAAGGCGATTCAGGCATTCGAGGCTTTATCCCGTACCGAGAAAGACGCGCCTGGAGACCACAACCTGTTGCTCGCCAGAGCCTATTTCCAACAGGACAAACTGGACGCCTGCGAACAGAATCTGAACCGCTACTTTGAAACGGGACGACGGTCAGGTGAATCTCTGCTTCTGCTTCGGGATTTATTCGAAGCGTCAAGCAGATCTGATTCACTGACAACTCGCTTGCAGGAGTTAACAGAAGACGCGGCCGACGTTGCAACAGTGAAAATGTTCCTTGGCCAGATTCTGCTCGATCAGGGCAAGACAACAGAGGCCGCTGAAGTCTATCAGTCAATTCTCGACACATCGGGGGAAGCAGAAGCGTATCTGGGGCTGGTCCGCGTCGAAATTGCCAACAGGAATCCTGTCGCCCTGATCGAAACAATTAATCGTGCCACACGATCTCGTATTACCGTGGCGGAAATGGCCCCCTTGGTAGGTAGCATCGCGACGGTGGATGGATTTGCCAAAGAGACCCTGACAACTTGCCAAAAAATGGTCACCGAAAAGCCGGGAGACATACATCCGGCCGTACCATATTTCTGCTCGCTGGTGGCAGAACAACTTGAGATGAACAAAGAAGAAGGTGAACTGCTGAAATCATCGTTGGAGTTGAGCCCGGACCGGGAACTGACGATGCAGACGCTCGACAAATATGGAATGAATCAACTGAAGTTGGGTGAGTACGAGAAATCAACAAGACTCTTTGAACAACTCCTGCAGACACCGGGCCTTCCTCCGGGTGCTCGAGTCAATACTCTTTTCCGTATCTCAGCCGCATACGCTTCCCTCGAGAATACTGACGGGGCCCGCAAAGCCCTGAAACAGGCGCTGCGAATTGTCCCTGATGAACCTCAGCTTCTGAGTCGACTTGCACTCGTCGAAGCCGCCGATGGAAAACTTGAAGAAGCCGTCGGGCTGCTGCAGAAGGCGATTGCAGGACTTCAGGGCAACATAGAATTGCTCACGGAATCACATTTGCGTCTCGCAGGGATCTACGCTCAGCTTGATCAATGGAAGAACGCAGTCGAACAATACCAGCAGGTTCTGGAACTTGAATCCGTTGAAAAAAACACCGTCCGCCTGACGAAAATGGGTCTCTCGAACGCGTACGTGCAGGGCGGAGATATGGAGAAGGGACAACAGATTCTCGAAGAGGTCTATAACGAAGACCCGGCCGATCCCGGAGTCAACAACGATCTGGGTTACCTTTATGCAGATCAGGGTAAGAACCTCGAACAGGCAGAGAAAATGATCCGAATTGCCGTGGAAGCGCAGCCGGATAATCCGGCCTACCTCGACAGTCTCGGATGGGTTCTGTTCAAACAAGGGAAGAACGAAGAAGCACTTGAACCCCTTAAGAAAGCGAATGGAAATCCTGAGTATCAGGACGCCACACTGCTGGAACATCAGGGTGATGCCCACCATGCATTAAAGCAAACGGAAGAAGCCAAAGCTCTTTGGAATCGGTCTGTCGAAGTTGAGATGAAAGCTAAGAAGCCCGATGACGCCGTGCTAAAACGCTTGAAAGAAAAGCTTGGTGCACCGGCTGAAGAAAAAGCGGCAGTGGAAAAGAAGTAGCGAACTCTCCTTCGGGGTTCGCTGAGCGTTTGTTTCGATTTCCTGCTCTCACAGGCCACTGGGATAACTCATCTGTAGTTCATCTGGTGGCAACGTCTTCTTCGTGGCTTTCCTCTACCGACGACTCAGCAGTTAGAACACTCTCCATGGCACGGAAGACCACGATCCGCAACGATGACGAAGAACCGGACGAACCAAAGCGCCCGACTTTGGGGGGTGATAACGCTGGTGCCGGTAACTTTGAGGATCCCAATCAGCAGAGATTTGATGATGAACTGCGACCATCGAAGCTGGAAGACGTCGTCGGTCAGATAGCTGTTGTCGAACGGTTAAAGATTCTTCTGGAAGCCACTAAGAAACGCAAAGAGCCATTGGGGCACTTGCTTCTCGACGGCCCGCCGGGACTGGGAAAGACCACTCTGGCAACTGTGATTCCGCGTGAACTGGGCACCGAATTACAGATCACTGCCGGACCGTCTCTGGGTGCACCCAAGGATTTGCTCCCGTACCTGACAAATGCCAGCTATGGAAGTGTATTGCTTATCGATGAGATTCATCGACTTCCGCCGACGGTGGAAGAATTCCTCTATCCCGCCATGGAAGACTTCCGCATCGACATTACGCTTGGTGACGGATTAAATGCCCGTACGATCAACATGAAGCTTCAGCCGTTCACGCTGATCGGAGCGACAACTCGCAGCGGGATGCTTACGGCTCCTCTTCGCGATCGCTTCGTGAATCGTGAGCACCTCGACTTCTATACAACCTCCGAACTGTCCACGATCATCACTCGCAATTCCAATAAACTGAGAACAGAGATTGCCCCTGAAGCCGCGCATGAGATCGCGATTCGTTCACGAGGCACTCCGCGAAAAGCCAACAACTGGCTCCGCTGGACACGTGACTTTGCCGACGCTCGCGCTAACGGAAAAATTACGCTCGAAGTCGCGCGTGCTGCGTTGAAGATGAAGGGGGTCGATGATGCGGGTCTTGAAGAACAGGATCGGCGATATCTGGAAACAATTATCTCAGTTTTCAGTGGTGGCCCGGCCGGTGTTCAGGCCGTGGGTCACACGCTGAATATTCCCGCCGATACTCTGGAGGACGAAGTGGAACCTTTCCTGCTTCGCGAAGGCTTCATCCAGCGGACACCTCGCGGCCGCATGGTGACGGCCAAAGCTCTCGCTCATCTGGGCGTTTCACAAAAGTCGAAAAGCAAAACAACAAAGAGCAATTCGGACCCGCCGGCAGATCAACGGGAACTGTTTTAGTTTCGACAGGTTACTGAAAACTACCTTCGCTTCATTTTTCTAACAGCAAACGCCTGCAAGAGGATGGACGTCATCAATCCGAAGCTTCTGCATCATGTTGCGACGGTGAGTGTCCACGGTCGCACGAGGCAGATCCAAAAGCTGGGCGATTCTCTTCGGAGACATACGTTCATTACTATTATGTCCACGACTCTGAATCAAGCAATTGCAGAAACTCCTGAATTTTCAGACGCGATATGGTCTGCAAATCGTGCGTCACGAACTGGCAAACATTTACGACGGTCATCAGCGGTTGCTGCGATCTGCTCGAACGCCCAGGCGGAATGGACGGGAAGCAATTGGTCGATCACATCCACAGCGATGTGAAGCGAGGGGCACGCCCTGCTGATGAGTGATCTCAAACGAAGTGATCGTAAGCAGCATTTCAGTCCGGTCTTTCGCTCATACTCTGATGTCGTTTGATAACCGGTTTAGCAATGTAATCCCGATCTGCTCAATCATTCAAGCCGAGGAAAACCTTGTACGTCAAAGATCATGACTACGACCGGGCGGGCTGTACGCCGCTTTCGCTGTGATAACGTAACAAAGTGCGGAACCGTAACGAAGTACATCAGCAGAGCAGCGAGTCGTTGAAGGCTCGAAGTTGACTGAGCTCTTCTCATCGAAACTCGTTGCACGAGGAAACTCCCGAGGCGATACCGATTTATCGTTGCCCGCCAAGCCGATGTCGGCGGCTGTAACAAATTCTACATGGCTCAGTCTGACGAAGCACCAACGACTATGGCAAGGACAACCTGCGTTCAGTCTTCTTCGTAATCAACACCTATCCGCTCGACTTGCCGAAGCAGAATGAGCGACTCCGCACCAGAGGCAGACAATTCAAACGCACCGGCAATTTTTTCTCGCGGGATGACCACGTCATCCGGCATCTTCCGAGACTCACGACCAATTCCCGAGCTCCTGAACATTCGGCTCACATAGGGAATCTTGCTGAGGACTGGAACCGAATGCATCGATCGGCCTTCGATAATCTGAATTGCATCCTTGAGCACAACTGTCTGGCCATCAACTGATTCCACAGTGCCCATAATAGACTGCGTCACGTGAAAGTGGACTTCAGGAAGCTGCCATCCTCTTCGATCTGGCGGTCCACCAACAACAACTGAACCTGCAAACAGCTTTCAGGCCCTCTTGCGACAGTTGCTTCGCCTCCCGATCGAATTTGCTCTGATGGAGTTATCAAAGTCGGGATCTTCCGCCGACGCCTGCAATGTCTCCCAGTACAACAGCGTTGATGGGGTGAACGTCGAACATCCGCTCCCGGTGAGTGTCAAGAACAGACCCATGAGTTGCGGTCGAAGCATAAAATTGATCCTGCTTCCTGAGTAACCGCGGAGACGCAGCGTTACGATCTACATGGCGAGAACGAGATGTAGCACCGCCCTCAACGCCGAAACAATGGCCGATTCGCGTTCCAGTCGCATGGAATTTCACGACACCCGCAGGTTCCTGCGCAGTTCGGCCGAAATTGCCTGAGAATGGCGTTACACTATCGATCGTTCTGAGGCTCTGAACTCGGAACCGCCCACAAACAGGATTCCAGCCTTGCGTGAATCCTGTCGCTGGAGGCCGAGACCTCCCTGCAGTGTGTTCTCACTGGAGCACTGGAACAAGGTTAGAAGCATCATGTCCCACAAATGCATTTACGATTTCGATGTTGTTGTTGTTGGTGCCGGCCACGCAGGCACCGAGGCCGCGCTGGCTGCTGCGCGGATGGGAGCAAAGACCGCGCTCCTGACCATGAACTGTGACACCGTCGGCCAGATGAGCTGCAACCCAGCCATCGGTGGTGTCGCCAAAGGTCAGATCGTGCGCGAGATCGACGCGCTTGGCGGAGAGATGGGACGCGTCATCGACAAGACCGGCATTCATTTTCGCATGCTCAACAGCGGCAAAGGTCCCGCGATGCACAGTCCGCGAGCCCAGGCGGACAAGAAGGCCTACCAGTTCGAAATGAAGAATCGGGTCGAGCTGCAGGAAAACCTGACACTCTGCCAGGAGACTGTCGAGTCGATCGAAACCGTAGACGGCAAGATCGCTGGAATCCGTGTTGCGGGTGATGCGTTCTACAGAACTCGCGCGGTGATTTTGACGACCGGCACGTTTCTCAAAGCCATCATGCACACCGGCGAATCCAAAGCCGAAGGTGGTCGAGCCGGTGACAAATCCTCTCACGGAGTCTCCGGGGCTCTGAAGTCACTGGGTTTTGAGCTGCGTCGTTTCAAAACCGGTACACCCGCACGACTAAACGGGCGCACCATCGATTTCACTCGCTGCGAACCTCAGCCCGGCGACGAAAATCCCGAACCGTTTTCCTATATGACGGATCGCATCGATCAGCCGCAGATCCATTGTTATCTCACGAATACAACTCACGAGATGCACGAGATCATTCGGGCCAATCTGCATCGTGCGCCGATGTATTCGGGTCAGATTCAGTCGACAGGACCGCGATACTGTCCTTCGATCGAAGATAAAGTTGTGCGTTTTTCGGACAAGACATCGCATCAAATTTTTCTGGAACCGGAAGGCCGCAACACTCAGGAAGTTTACGTCAATGGCATATCAACCAGCCTGCCTCGCGATGTGCAGGATGAGATTATCCGTCGCATCCCGGGCTGTGAGAATGCTCAGATTATGCGATATGGTTACGCCGTCGAATACGACTTCGCGCCGCCGACACAGTTGTATCCTTCGCTTGAAACACGACTTGTCGAAGGGCTCTACTTTGCCGGACAAATCAACGGCACGACCGGCTACGAAGAAGCCGCAGGGCAGGGCCTGTTGGCTGGCATCAATGCAGCGATGAAACTGCAGGGCAGGGGACCGTTTGTCCTCGATCGCAGCCAAGCCTATCTGGGAGTTCTGATCGATGACCTCGTGACCAAAGGCGTCGATGAACCGTATCGCATGTTTACGTCCCGCGCCGAATACCGCCTGCTGCTGCGTCAGGACAATGCTGATCGTCGACTGACGCCGCTGGGAATTGAACTGGGCAGCGTGACCTCAGAACGAGCCGATCGTTTTCATCTCTACGAGGAAGAATTGAACCGCGCGTTTACAGCGATGACCAAACTGCGAGCACAGGGGCAGACGCTGGAAGAGCATCTGCGACGCAACACGATCACGTGGGATGAAGTCTATGGCTTGTTTCCTCAGCTTGCGGAGTTCCGTCTGTCAGAAAACACGAAGCGGCAGATGATGATTGAAGCTCAGTATGCAGGCTACGTGCGTCGCCAGGAGGCGGAGATTCATCGGCTGCAAAAAGTCGACTCGGTAAAAATCCCCGAGACCTTTGACTATCTCGCAGTGCCTCAACTGCGAACCGAAGCCCGAGAACGACTCCATCGCCTGAAACCTACAACCGTGGGCCAGGCCAGCCGTGTCAGTGGAATTACTCCGGCCGACATCGCGATTCTGATGTTCTACGTGAAGCCCAAAACTTGATTATCGGCCTCAAAAACCAATAAGAACAACTTCCTCTGGCATGATTCTTCTGACTCGTTTGATCTGGGCCCACGGTCTTCAGTATTGGATGTCAAAACTATCGGATGTCAAAACTATCACGTGCGTGACTGCCGTAGAGCAGCTACTTATGTCGCTGGTCTCACGACTCTCCGTCTTGGTCGTCTTCTTTGTCACATTGATAGGATGTTGTGCAATCCCTGCTGCAGATCGCCCCAACATCATCGTGATCAAGTCGGATGATCTGGGATATTCAGATATCGGCTGTTTTGGCGGAGAAATCGAAACGCCAAATCTGGACACTCTCGCTGAGAATGGACTCCGGCTTACTCAATTTTACAACACAGCTCGCTGTTGTCCGACACGTGCTTCACTGCTGACCGGACTGTACGCGCATCAGGCTGAAATCGGGCATATGGTCGACAGCCGCGCTGAGTCTGTCGGTCAGGCTTATGCTGGCGAACTCAGCCATCGAGCAGTGACTATCGCTGAAGTTCTCAGAACAGCCGGGTACAACACAGACATGGCAGGTAAGTGGCATGTCACAAAGAAGACCAGCCCCGTGAATGATGCAGGCAAGCATAATTGGCCACAACAACGAGGTTTCGACCGATTCTACGGCACAATCCATGGTGCTGGCAGCTTCTTTGACCCAAACACTTTGGTTCGAGACAACACTTTCATTTCTCCGTTCGCTGATCCGGAGTATCAGCCAGATCTCTTCTACTACACCGATGCGATAAACGATCACGCGGCACGCTTCGTCACTGAACACCGTCAACAGTCCAATGACAAACCATTCTTTCTCTATGTCGCGCACACCGCAGCGCACTGGCCGATGCATGCAAAGGAAAGTGATATCGAGAAATACTCGGGACTCTACGATGCCGGCTACGACGCCATTCGTGCGGCGCGGCTTGAGAGAATGAACTCTCTTGGGCTACTGGACTCACAGACGGCTCATCTGATTGATGTCATGGCCACGTGCGTTGATCTTGCCAATGCGAAGTATCCTCAGGAGTTCAAAAACACTCCGATTCAGGCACTGGAGGGAATCAGCCTCCGCCCAGCTTTTGAGGGCAGCTCCATCGATCGTCAGACTCCTTTGTATGGGGAATATGAGGGCAATCGCGCAATCCGATTTGGACCGTGGAAACTTGTCTCAGAATATCCCGGAGATTGGGAGCTGTATAACATTGAGTGTGACCGCACTGAGATGGTCGATCTTGCCACACGTCACCCCGCGCGTGTTCAGGAAATGTCAGACTTATGGGAGGCATGGGCCGATCGAGTGGGCGTTGAACCTTGGGCAGTCGTTGCAGAGGCAGGCCGAAAGCCAAAGAAGTAATAGTGGAGCTGCATCAAAGGTCGCCATCGTCGCCTGATAAATCAATGCGGATGAGATGACAGTAATCACATGAGGAATCATGGGCAAAGAAAGCCGAATACGTAAGACAACATTCAGATTGGGCTGTTTTGCGATGTCGGAAATCCGCCAGAAATCGCCCCTAAATCCTCAAATATGCCCGTTTTATGATCAAACCCTGAACTCAAAGTGAAAGAGGGCAAGCTGCGCAACGAAACTGCCGTTGACGGTCTTTCACGAATGGATACAATCGGCAGAGTTGAGGGTTGGCATGAACCGGGAAGCTCCTGCAACTCGAAGTGACTTCGGGACTTGCGTGAGCTGGTTTTTGCCTTCTCAATGCGAAGCTCGCAAATTTGGGCGAGTCACGTTGAATCAGAACCACCTTACGACGCTGTTTGGGAAGTCTGAGTTCAGCAGTGAAGCGTCAGGGACGGCGTCCGGCAAGCTGTCGGACGATGGAATGCTGCACGTTGCAGCTCATCGCTTTTCCACAGAACGGATTGTGCTCATGAAAACTGTGTTCACGACTGGCGAAGCCGCCAAGATCTGCAAAGTCAGTCAGCAGACGATCATTCGATGCTTTGACTCTGGTCAGCTTAAGGGATTTCGTGTCCCGGGATCTCGCTTCCGTCGCATTCCACGTGATGTCCTCTACAAATTCATGAAAGAGAACGGCATTCCGACCGACGCGCTGGAAAGCGGGAAGCGGAAGGCGTTGATCGTGGACGACGATGTTGAGCTGGTAGAATTGATCACAGACGCTTTGATGGCCGATGGCCGGTTTGAAGTACGAATCGCCAATAACGGTTTCGATGCGGGAATGATGGTCAAGGAATATCATCCGGACATCATCGTTCTGGACGTGATGCTTCCCGATATCAATGGTAAGGAAGTCTGTCAGCGTGTCCGCAGCGATTCAGCACTGGACGACGTAAGAATTATCTGTATCAGCGGTATGGTTGAGCAGGATAAGATTCAGGAACTGAAGGCATCGGGAGCCAATCAGTTCATTCAGAAGCCGTTTGAAGTGGATGCTTTGATTGACAACATCTGCCGATTGCTTGATATCGAACAGTTGCAGTCGTAAATCCGGGTGCCAGATAAAGTCGTTGCGACAACAATGCTTCCCTGATTAATTCTGAGCGAATGCAGCAGTGTCATGATTCATTGATGGCACAGCTTCAGAACATATGCACCACGTGTGCATCGGAAAACTCAAAACTAAAACTCCGAAAGCCCGGCTTCCTGAAAAGCCGGGCTTTTGTTCTGTAACAGGATGATGCCTCAACATGTCGGCAGACGAACGAAATAGCCCAGCGCCGTTCGTGCATCAACTGCTGGCCGTGCTGGCAACACCGGTCGACTGGAGAGTTACAGTTGATACGATCATAGAAACCTGGATTCGCTTTGGCGGAGCGTCAGCAGCTCTGCTGATCAGCCCATTGGGGCCGGAGCAAATTGAGTTGGTTTATGGTCGTAGTGTTTCCAACTCGCCGCCACATCTAAGCCGCTCCACAATCGACGCACCATTCTCGGTGCTGCTAGACCAGTCCGCTCTGATTGATTGTATCGCGGAATCGGGATTGATTGGTGGCGTCAATGTGAGAGTTCTTCTGTGGACTGACCTGTGCACTGCCATGATTCTGCAGATGCCTGAGAAAACCTCTTCCGAACACACTCCGGAGATTCAGGAAGGCATCGCTGCAACCTGCCGTCAGATTCTATCACGCGCCACGAATCGGCCTGTTCTCGTTCCGAATCACTCTATTCTCGAAGCCATGGCTGAGTACGCCGCAGGAGCCGGGCATGAAATCAATAACCCTCTCGGAAGCATTATCGGTCAAACTCAATTGTTGCTGAAGCAATCAAGATCGGTCGAACATCGGCAAGCGTGTGAAACAATCGGCGCTCAGGCGTGGAGGATTCGCGACATGATTGGCAACTCTATGCTTTTCGCGCGGCCTCAGATTCCACAGAAAAAAATCTTCAACCTCGTCACTTTGCTCCAACAGACTTTGCAGCCGTTAACGCAAACGGCGGCCTCGGATAACATCGCCATCAAACTGGCCAGTACTTCTGACGAGATCCTGATTGAAGCTGACGACTCCCAACTTGGCACCCTCCTGGGACATCTTGTCAGAAATAGTATCGACGCCCTTCGATCAAGTCACACACATGGCACGATTTCAGTGACGCTTCGTGATGACATCGCAGGTTGCGTGGAACTATCAGTAAGCGACGATGGACCAGGAATCGCCTCGGCGGAAATTCGGAGAAATCTTTTCAGTCCATTTTACTCCGGACGATCGGCCGGACGAGGACTTGGGTTTGGCCTCTGTCTGGTATGGCAAATCGTTCGACTTCATGATGGCCTCCTCCTTCACGACTCTCCGGATCGCGGTGGGACTGCGTTTCATATTGCTTTCAGAACCACATTGTCAGCGAGGAGCATACAGTCTTCCTAACCATGAGCGTCTGCCTGACACGCATATTTCACACTTGACCCGAGTCCTGTCAGATCGTGACCATCACTGACTCAATCTGCTACATTCCGGGGAGCAGAGAAACCGATCTCCCATTACAGAAAACTCTTTTTGTCGATCTTGATCTGAAAGCCCCTGATCATGGCCAAGGCCCGCCTTCAAGGCATTTTCACTCCCAACCTCATCCCTTACACCGTGGACGGAGGAATCAATGAGCAGGAATTGCGGCGCTATGCGGATTGGCTCATCGAACGAGGTGTACACGGTCTTTACCCGAATGGCTCCACAGGCGAGTTCACCCGATTTACACCGGAAGAACGGCGGCGCATCGTCGCGATCCTTGCCGATCAGGTTCGTGGCCGAGTTCCCATCCTGGCCGGTGCGGCCGAAGCCAACGTAAAAGAGACACTTTCTGCCTGTGAATATTACGCTTCACTGGGAATTCGAGCTGTCGCGATAGTGGCTCCGTTCTACTATAAGTTGAGCCCTGCGTCAGTTTACGCATACTTTGCAGAAATTGGCCGGAACACTCCGATCGACGTGACGCTGTATAATATTCCGATGTTTGCCAGCCCGATCGACGTCCCCACGATTCAACGTCTTTCAGAAGAGTTTGAACGTATTGTGGCGATTAAGGATTCCTCCGGCGATATTCCGCACATGATTCGCATGATCCAGGCGGTGAAGCCGAACCGTCCCGATTTTTCATTCCTGACCGGGTGGGATGCCGCGTTAATGCCGATGTTGCTGGCCGGCTGTGACGGCGGCACAAACGCCAGTTCCGGTGTGGTCCCCGAGTTGACTCGACGGCTTTATGACTTGACGACGACCTATCAGATCGATGCGGCTCGCAAGGTACAATACGACCTTATCAAGCTGTTTGACACGATGATTTACTCCGCAGAATTTCCGGAAGGTTTCCGGGCGGCGGTAGGTCTCCGAGGCTTCAAGATGGGCCACGGTCGACAGCCGCTTTCAGACAAACAACGAACCGACCTGAGTACTCTCAGCAGAGAACTCCAGTGCATGCTTTCGAATCATGGCTTCACAGATCAGCCCGTTGGCGGATGCCCGATCGGGGATTCAACATCGTCAGCAAATCCTGCGGATGTATCAGCGATTGTGCAGCAGGTCGTTGCGGAACTTCAGCGACGTGGACTCATGTAAACAGGGGCTATTCCGGCATCAACTGGATGTGCCCGTTGCAGTGCTTGCAGGCAACTTTATGCCCCATGTATTTGGGGGCAGCTCGAAGCTCTTCGCTACAGTGAGGACAGGGCGTGTAGAACGCCTTCGTTTCAATTGCAGCGCTGTAGTTGAAGAGATGATTGCAATGCTTGCACTGCACTTTCATCCCTTTGTACTTCCTGTGAATTCGAAGCTCTTCCTGACATCCGGAACATAGCACGTAATGGCCTTTTGGCGAGGCAGCCGCGATCACATCGATCTCCGGAAGAGGATTGAACGTAGGAATCTCAACACTGTCTTCTGTCAGTTCGTCATTCAATAATGCCCGACAGTTTCGGCAATGGACAACTCGCGGAGGCATATCGTCGCCACATTGAGGGCAGGGGCCTCCAGGCCAGGCACCAGTCATCGCTATTCTCCTGCTGTCCCTCGAATCGTGCTCCCAAGCATCGACAATTCGACGCCTCACCATGGTGACACTAACAAGAAATCATTCTGATCATCATCTGAATATTCAGCAAACCATCAGTTCAAGTTCTCCTCACACCGCCTGACACACTCAAGTTGCGAAGAAGTATCTCTGTGCTCGGAATCGCATCCAGAATGCACGGCTATCGAGCCGGCGGAGTTCCAGAATTTTCCTCAGCGCTTTGCTTTGACAGCCAATACTTTGTGAAACGTTCGAAAGTAGAGATGCCCGTTTGCAACAGCGGGGGTCGAGTGGCAGTCGTCACCCAATGATGTCCGCCCCAACTCATGAAACTCACGCCCGGCATTGAGGACCACAACGACTCCGTCTTCAGTGACACAGTACAGCCGATCTTCAATACAAACCGGAGAGCCGCTGAACTGCCCGTCGATTCGTTCCGACCAGACCTCGTTGCCAGTGGCAGCCTCGAGGCAAACCATGATCCCCTTGTCACCCCACAGAAACAGCAGCCCATCTTTCGCCACAAGGCATGGCACGTACGGCAGCATCGTCTTGCGTTCATAAACGATCCGAGTGGCATTGTCCGCGTCCGGATCGATCTTCGCAGCCGCAAAGTACTTCCCATTGCCACCCTCGCCACAGGTCGCAAAAACCAACCCATCAGCAACAATCGGAGATGCGACGGTTCTCATCGGAAGTCTTGGCGTCTGCCAATTCAATTTCCCCGTTCGTAAATCGGTGCTCGTAATGCCGTTCGATTCGCTGATGCACAGGATTTGAAGATTACCACCTTTACCTGGAGCAATAACAGGAGTTGAATACGAGGTCTTGCCAGCGTTTCTTTCAGCAGCCCATAAGGTCTCCCCAGTTTCAGGATTGAGCGCCAACAGAGAACTCGGGCCGACCTGGTCATTCGAAACAATCAGGAGACCATCCTGAACGATCGGGGAGACTCCAAGATTGTGTTCGCTCTCATAACTCCCGAGATCTCTGGTCCAAACCTGCTTCCCCTCGAAGTCCCAGGCGGCAATCGTCAGTTTTGCACTGTCAGCGAACATGACATAGACACGCTGCCCATCAGTCGCCGGCGTACTTGAGGCCCAACTGTTCTTGAGATGCTTTTTACTTTCTCCAAGCGTTACAGAAGCCTGCCATCGCTGCTGCCCCGAATCGGCATCCAGGCAATGCAGGTATCGAACGCCACCACCTTCCGTGGCAGAAGTCACGAATAAGGTTTTTTCCCAGATCACCGGCGTTGAATGCCCAACACCGGGCAAATCGATCGTCCAGGCATAGTCACCGGCTTCCCACGTCACAGGGAGGCCTTGTTGCGTACTTAGTCCGGTGCCGTTCTCACCGCGAAATCGAGCCCAGTTCTCAGCCGATACCGCTCCTGAGAACAAGCTCATCAGAGTGAGAATCGACGCTGGTACAAGTGGTCGCATTGCAAATCTCTGTTTCGAATGGTTTATTCCGTGCGCGGCCACGATTAAGGTAATGATCTTAATGATGTATCCCGCGAACACCCGGGCTCAATTGATGCCGCCCAAAGAATAGCAGAAACACGCGAGACTCGCACACTAAAGCAGCATCACTCCAGTTTCAACGCTGGACTAACGAGATCGTCAATACCCCAGAAGTTCAAGGTATGATCTGCGTTCCGACTGAGTGAGCCCGAATACTTCCGCAAGCTGCAGCACAAGTTCTGTCGCAGCACCTCGCTGGGGCGACTCGCAGGTGATCTCAATCTCAGCATAAGGAGGCAGTCCTTCGACGGCATCCATCGAAATAGTTACGGGAAAGCCACCTGCAACACCCTCAAAAGACCGGCGGACCTTCCTTACACAACCTGCAGGCGTAAATCCCAATGCTATTAGCAGAGATCGGAGGACCGAGTTGGATTGACCTGACTCAGTGGAGGGTATTTCCAGTTCCAGTTCTTCACGAGTCTTCGTGATTGTGTCGAGCCGCGGACCTTTGTATGTCAACTCTATTTGACCGTTACACGACCGGATTCGAAAGGCTTCGTCCGTCTGATCAAAGTCACGACACGGATGATTAAAGTATTCGTCGCATTGACGATACTCGAGGGCCGGAATTCCACCTCCCCAACGCAGAGCAGCCTGTTCGAATTCACTCACATTGGTTACCAGATACTTGGCTTCCACTTCAATCATGCTGAACGTGCTCCGAAAATCGCTATTTGGTCCCAGAGGAGGCCACTTTGTCGCCGATTGATCTCAGATGATTCCAGGTGAACAAACCTGAATCATGAGTATCTGACCAGCGAACTCTTAATGCGTAGTTTCCACAAAGAGAGATATCATCGAGACCAAGGTCCACGGGAACGGAGTCCGGATCCAGAAGTTGCTTTCCCGAAAGTTCATCCACGCAAACAGCGCAGCGACAGTTTTGCCTGATCGTGCGAAATGGCAAACGGGCGATGTCTGCATCAGACCATACCAATTCCAGAACGCGTTGCTCCTTGTGAACTTTTATATTTTTCGGGGACTGCATAAGCGGCTACTCAGTTTCGTCAGATTCAGAATCATCAAAGTCGTCGCCGGATTCACTGCCGGTCACAAATGACTCGATCAGCATCTCAACAAACTCTTCCAGCGAATCAGCGATTACCTCAAACTCGACGGCGTGATGTCGAAACTGCAGTACGCCTGCGTGTTCTCCGTCAAGATCGACGCAGTAATAATCTCCTTCACCCGTTTCGCCAATGACCAGAAGCTGATCAGGCCATCGGAATTCCTGACCATCAGGATCGAGAATCGAAATCGCTCGTACTTCCCGGTTGATTTCCAGCACATCTGCCGGCAATGAGAATAGCTCAACCTCCGAAACGATACCTTCCGAATCGTCCCCGGAGTCGGACCGACAAACAGCACGCAACAAAGGTGGGTAAGAGCCGAGCAATTGAACGTAATCTGCGGGAAGCGACGCTTCGCAAAGTACTTCGAGCTCCTGAATAACCTCAGGTTTCATCAATCACCCGCTCAGACTTCAGTCAAACAAAGCCACACGTGCAGAATAAGCTTGCTGCTAGACTCCGGAAACGCAACGGCTGATCAGTCCAGACCAGGGTGTTTTACCTTCTCCCAATACTTCTCGAAATTGAAATCGGGGCTATTGTCGGCGTCATGACATTTCCCGCAGGTTTCATTTTTGGCGTGTTCAAGCGTTACGCGAACTTCCTTTGCAGCCGCTTCTGTGTTGCCAGCCTCAATCAACTCGACATGGCGACTTCCGGGACCATGGCAGTTCTCACACTGACTTCCCCCCATCAGTGCCTGCAAAAGCTTCTCGGAGTCATCCGCAGCAATCTCCTCGTTCAAAAACCCATTCTGGAACCTGACATATTCTTCAGGATCCCAGCCGGTAACATGACATGACAGACACTCAGGATCAAAGTCGCGAGCAATTCCATGCAGACGCTCGTATCCGTGATGCTGATGGACGGGGTCGAGACTTTCAAACGCACGGGCATGCGTTGTTTCCTTCCAGATGTCAAACGCCGTTGTATGACACTCACCACATTTCGAAGCCCCCACAAAAGTTGCTCCGGACGGATGGGCAACAGGATTTTCAGCGGTAACAATTGAACTGTCTTTCAGGCGTCCCTGATAGACCTTCATCAACTCTGCCATTTTTTCTGACTCGGAAAAATGAGCAGCGGACACGGTAACGAGTTCATATCGAATCGAGTCTTTTTCACCCTTTGGATACAACCCGACAACTCCTGCCGTCTTGCCTTTTTCACCCACACGCAGGAGACGAACAGCACCAATCATCTCTGGCTCTCGATCACCATCTTTCCCGTCCGCAGCCACGATGATGTCGAACTGCGGAAATGCGGCGGCTTGCTCTCGAATCTCTTCGTCCGTTGACTGCGAAAGCAGGACTCTGAAGTCAACCTTCTCTTCTTCAAATCTGCTCAGAACATCCGTCAGTGCTTCCGTAGGATCACCCCATTGCAAATCCGCAACTGCAGCTTCTTCCGGAGTACGATCAGGAATAACCTCGCGGCGAATCTTGTCGCTCATCACGCTGGTGATGCCGACTTTACATCCTTGCACTTCAACAATCGTGAATGAAAGCGGAGTGCCAATCTCTTTGGTCCCGAAGAAGGTTAGGTTGGCTCCCAGAAAACACAGCCTTGGATCACCAGTATCCAGATGTTGGGCCAACAGATAACCTGGATCCAGCCGCAATTCAGCAACGCCCATCCCCAGCGCCACGTACTTCATCTCGCGCAGCGCTTCGAGCATCGTTTCGAATTTAATTTGAGCCTGCGGCCCGGAACGTCTTGAGAGACCACCAACATCAACGCCTCTGACCGTCCACCCCAGCGATTCAATCTTCGAAAACAAACCTGCTCGACGAGCCATCCCACCCAACTGATTTGCCGTACAACCGCACGGTTCAAAATAGCCGAACTGCTCACCCGTCACGACAAATGCCAGAAGCGGCTTCGGCCATTCAGGGAACATTAGTGACGATACTTGCGGAACAGTTTTAGCGACGTCACTCGATAGGGTTGCTGTATCACTTTTCTGAGTAGCAATGAGGGACGTTGGCTTTTCAGGATCGTCCAGTTTCTGACTTGACGCTGCGATCGGAGGGGGCACCGTGGCTGGCATCCCAGGATCTGTTGTTAGAGGTTTCTCCGGAAGCGGCATCCATATCAACGACGCGGCAAGAAAGATCAGCCCCAGGAAACTGAGAACAATGAACGTCGAGTTGCGCATTTCGTAACAGCCCTGGTACCGATAACGGTGGTAACGTGCTGCCAGCCCTGTCTGACCGACATACAGCCTAATTCAGGCTGTCAAACGGAACAAACAATAGCTTTTTGCGACTTCCCAGAGAACCCCAAAAGAACTCTGCCCTCAACCTTTAATTTGAGTAAATCAGTAGACTGAAATTCAGCTTTTCGCCGGAAGAATGATTTGTACTTATCGCAACCTGACCGGGTTTTGAATCCGTGCGTTGAACGTGAGGCCTTCCGGGAGGAACGATAATCTTCAACAAGTAACGATGGACGGTGCCTGATGGCTCACCAATCGGTGAAATTGAGGCGGTTACAAAGGAGGGATCTGACTTGACTTCGGTAATTTTGAGAGGCTCGGTCATGTCTTTTTCGTCAACGACCATCAACAGGGTTGCCTCGCGGCCTTCAGAGGCGGGAAATGAACCAAGCCGCAATTGCATTGTATCGGAGTCGAACATCGTGCCGGCCATCGGCTGTAATCGGATAACACCCTGCTTGCGAGCCGTCACCAGAATTTTTATCGGCTCTGATTCCTGAAGCAGTTTGACTTCCACTTCCTCAGAAAAAAAACCCGCAGGAATGCTTGGCGAAACTTCCACCGTCACAGAGACCCCACCAACGAAGTCACCGGTTGCAAGGTCTTCAGGTGTAAAAGGCCCAGGCGTTAATGTCACTAATCCCGAAGGACTCTTCAAAGACTCTATTTCCAGTGTCGAAAGAAGCTTCGAACCAATTGTCGCCCTAAGCGTCGCCGCCTGCGTTTCGTAAATATCCCCAACAGCCCAGATGCCAGGTTGCACGTCGTAGGGCATTTCGACGGCACCCTCCACTGCCAGCTTGAGGGTTGTATTTTTGGGATCGTTCGTAAACAGGTCACCCCCGTGACGAAAACCTCGATCTGCAATCTTCCCGCCATTCCAGTTCATCGTCAGCGCTATTGATTCGCCGGGCTTCACGACAGCGTCTTTCCTGGCAGTCTCTTCGACGACACCGAAACCGAACCGAGTACACTTACAAGTCGTTGTCCCCGTCTTCAGGATCAGGTCGGATTCACCTTCGTTTTTAATCACAAAGTCGTGCGAGTTGTGCTCACCGACTCGCATCGTTCCGAACTTGAAGACGGGCCCCACAACGAAGGCTTTCGGCCATGGCCCCGTGGCCGAAGGGACTGGATTGCTCTCTTCTTTGTGGTCATTGCCACGTGCAGCAAGTGCAGCGAGTGCAGCAGTCTCTTTTGCGGCCTTAATCTTCTCGGCGACAGACGCTTCACTCGGTCCTTCCCCGCACCCGGTGACACCAGCCATGAAAAGCCCCAGTGCCATGACACAAATTCTCGATACAGGATTTGATTTCAACATAGCGCTCTCCGCCCACCGCTTTACTTCTGATTATTTTGAAGACCCAGACTGCGTTTTCATCGCGTCCTGAATTAAGGCACGATCATCATCACTCAAATATCTGTCCCGATGACCCCACTGATGATTTACGTTATCGAGCTGCCTGACTCGATCTGTCGCCATCACAAGCAACTCATCGAACTCAACATTCGAATCACCTCGCTTGCTACCCTCGTAACAGAATCTGACAAGCTGCATCCACGCGTCCACGGAAGATGGGTACATGGCGACCACTTGTTGTTGCAACCCAATCGCCTCACTCAATAACCCGTCTTCGCTCTTGATTCGAAATCCGGTGACCAGACATTCTGCCTTCAGACCAACAGCAAAACTATTGCGAGTGTCGACAGAGATCCAGAGGTTACAGGCTTCCAGTGCCTTATCGAGCGATTTTTCCACTTTTGCCTTCTGTTCAGCCAACGAAACGGCATCTTCACCCGAATTTTTGACGGCCGATGCGATGCTTTCAAGCCCTTTCGATTCTTCCCTCAAGGCATACACTGACAGCTCTGCAACTCGTTGGCGCGGCCCTACGGCAAGCAAATCCGTCTCCGCAGCCTGACGATAGGCGGCCAATGCTTCCCGCGGGTTTCCCTGACGGTGAAGAAGGTCATCGCCCAGAAGCATATGTCGCTCCACGCCGGAGACATCCATCAGCCCAAACCGTAGCACAATGACTGCGGTTAATGCAGAAAGCGAAACGCCCGGGAACATCCAATTCCGTCTGAAGAAACTTGATTCATGAGATCGTACGGGAATCCCAACCTCCATCTGTCCAAGCGCGGAGGAAATCAACAGCAGTACCATCACGATTGGCATTTCAAAGCCGCCAGCGGCAAGCAAATGCACCATCAAGGTTACACAGGAAGCGAGACACACATTCCTGTCGAGACCTTGAATCTTTCCTTTGCTTCCGATCACGAAAAAGATCAATCCCGAAAGCGGTAGAAGTCGCTCCGTAAGGTCAAGATGAACCGACTCACCATTGATCCACTGCCAGGACAGATGAACAATCGCCCCCAGTACGATCGACTTTGGTACTGTGTATCGAAGGCGTTTCGCGATAACAATCTCCTCTGCTTGCGAAAGCAGAACCGCATCGGAAGAAAACGATTTGCGAAAACTGCCCCAGATGAATAACAGCAGACCAGCGAAACCGATGGCCCCTCCGGCCGACCACGATTCAAGAAGAAAATTGTGAGGATCGCGAATCTCTTCGCTCCACTCATCTGCTTTATGCTTCAGATAGACCTGACGAAAATTGCCAGGACCAGCACCAGTGAGTGGTGCTTCCTTGATGGTTTCAATCGCCCCGGTCCAATAGAAAAATCTGCATTGCAAAGACCGAGATGACTCAAATATCACCTCTTTATCCAGAGCCCCGAAAAAGGCTGCAATTCCCACGATGAGCCCCACAAAAGCCGCCCCCAAAAACGACCACTGCAGAATCTTTCTCGCAGCAGTGGTTCGCCAACTGCTGATTGCAACAACAGCCAGACCCACAACGGCACCAGCCCAGGCAGAACGGCTTTTGGTCAGGACCAGACAGTAGAGGATCAGACCCGCCTGAAGCAGGGGAATGATCAGTGCCCTGAATTTTCGCGGCCTGCGGAAAGTCCAGGCGTGAACTGCTTGTCCGACCAGTA
>CAMAXD010000054.1 GCA_945861975.1 Candidatus Kuenenia stuttgartensis
CACACACTCTGCCCGCAGCGAACAACGTTAGCGTCTCCCCGGGGATCAGGCCGTCAGGCCAACCGGGACAAGGGCTCAGCCCTTGTTAGATGTAGCGGTTGATGAGGTTTTCCAGCATTTCCTGGCGACCGCTGGTATTGGCCGTCAGGCTGGTGCTTTCCTGAATGTAGGTGTCCAGTTCATTCAGAGAAACCGAGCCCGCTTCGATGCGCCGCCCCATTCCGTTGTCGTAAGTGCTGTAACGCTGACGCACGAAATCGTTCAGCACACCATCAGCACGAATCGCAGCGGCGATTTTCAGACCGCGAGCAAACGCGTCCATACCGCCAACATGAGCATGAAAGAGGTCGATCGGGTCGATGCTTTCGCGGCGAACCTTCGCGTCGAAGTTTGTGCCACCGGAATGCAATCCGCCCTGCTTCATCAGCACCAGCATGATCTGTGTTGTCAGGTAAATGTCCGTTGGGAACTGGTCAGTATCCCAGCCCAAAAGCAGGTCGCCGGTGTTGGCGTCGATGCTTCCGAGAACTCCCTGGATTGAAGAGTATTCGAGTTCGTGCATCATCGAGTGACCAGCGAGCGTCGCATGATTCGTTTCGATGTTCAGCTTCACAACATCCATCAGACCATACTGACGCAGGAAGTTGAGACATGCGGCCGCGTCGAAGTCATACTGGTGCTTGGTCGGCTCCTTTGGCTTTGGCTCGAACAAGAACTGGCCCTTGAAACCGATCGACTTCGCGTGTTCGTGAGCCATGTGCATGAACCGAGCAAGATGGTCCAGTTCGCGTTTCATGTCAGTATTGTAAGAGCACATGTAGCCTTCGCGGCCGCCCCAGAATACATAGTTTTCGCCACCCAGTTC
The DNA here is from genome assembly GCA_945861975.1 of Candidatus Kuenenia stuttgartensis. Classification (GTDB taxonomy): domain Bacteria; phylum Planctomycetota; class Planctomycetia; order Planctomycetales; family Planctomycetaceae; genus SXXK01. Next base: position 866 of record CAMAXD010000054.1, read on the forward strand.
ATAGGTAACTTCCAGAGCCTTCTTAACCTGAGCACCAGCGTACGCAAAAACATCCGCATTCGGGCTGGTTGCCGCTCCGTGCATATAACGAGGATGCGAAAACAGGTTCGCAGTGCCCCATAGAAGCTTAATCCCTGTTGAACGCTGAGCTTCCTTCAGCTTGCGAACAACCGCATCCAGGTTAGCATTGCTCTCTCGCAAAGTCGCGCCCTCGGGAGCCACATCGCGATCATGGAAGCAGTAGTAAGGCACGCCAAGCTTCGTCATGAACTCAAAGGCCACATCGACGCGACGCAGTGCATTGTCCACAGAATCAGTCCCATCATCCCATGGCCGCATCAGCGTTGGAGCACCGAAAGGATCAGACCCGGTTCCGCGGAACGTGTGCCAGTAACAGACGGCGAATCGCAGCCAGTCGTTCATCGTCCGGCCTTCGACAATCTCGGACGCGTTATAATGCCGGAAGGCCAGAGGATTGCGGGACGATGTTCCTTCGAACTGGATCTTGTCAACTTCCGGGAAATACGTGGTCATTCTATCTGCCTTCGCGATCAAAAACGCCGTAGGGTGGGAGAAGTCCGAGCACTCAATGACAGAACTGTCACATCAGAATAAAGTGCGCGGTCTACTGCCTTGGCGTGAAACACGCATTTTAGCGTTCTTTCAACGGGTTTGAAGGCCGCCCCACGAACGGCCTGAGTTGGATCAAAAGACGATGAGATTTGAGAAAAAATCACAGCCGTTGGCCGAGCGTGCCCATTTCTTCCTGCGGCTGTCTCTCTACGGCCTGATTTCCGCAACCTTAATCGGAGCGAGCCTCGGAGTGGGCATTCTTGGTTATCGCTGGTTCGGCGGATTAATTTGGATCGACGCCCTGTTGAACGCGTCCATGATTCTCACAGGAATGGGCCCGGTCAACCCGATGACAACAACCGCAGGCAAATTGTTTGCATCGTTCTACGCCTTATTCAGCGGCGTCATTTTCCTCAGCGCGACGGCGGTAATTTTGACGCCCGTCTTTCACCGCATGATGCACCATTTCCATCTGGCGGAGGACGATCCTGGTGAATAGTCTCTTGAACTGCAATCCGATCATCCAGTCGTCTGCTACGCAGATCCACAGACGGGAGCCCGTCCCGTTTTGTCAGGCGTTCTAAACCAGTGTGAACGAAACGGCATTGCTGATTGCGGTCGTATTGCCGCTACGATCGAACGCTCGAATCCAGGCCCGCCACACTCCTGCGGCAAGTGGACCTGCAGGCTGATACTGATTCCCCGTCAGATTGCTGAGGGTAATTTGCGGGACCAGAGAAGCATTGGCGAAGACGAGTTCGTAGCGAACAGCCCCGGCGACAACAATCCAACTGAATAATGGCCGGCCTGCGAGGGTCATTTCTGCCAAAGTCAGGCGAGTTGGACCATTGAACACAAACGCGCAAGGTGCTGAAGTTGAATGGGTCCTGTTCGCGGAGTCGATCGCTCTGACGACGGCGGTGTAAGATCCTGTTGTCAACGTTGGCATCGCAAGGCTTGTGCCAACGACATTGACGTTGCGAATGACCTGACTCACCCCGGTCGTCTGATTGTCGACCTGGACGTCATACCGAACCGCCCCATTGACAGCATCCCAGGTCAGCGTCGTGATCGAGCGAATATCAGCGGCGTTAACACGAACGCCAGTGGGCTGAATACTAACGGACACGACCGCAGCAATGCTCCAGCCCGACGCCATTCCTGGTGCCTGTACTCTGACACGCACGTGATACTGTCCAATCGGGAAGTCACTGACAACCAGGGAGTTGGTCGGCACGGCCCCGTTTCTTAAAAACCCCCGTGTTTGCGATGTCAGCCGATCCACCACAATGTCGTAACTGGTCGCTCCCGGAATGGCCGCCCAGCGGATTGTGAAACTTCCAGACGTTTCAATTCGGCCAGATCCTTCCACCGAGGTTACAGGACGCGAGCGAATCATCTGAATCGGCCCCCACGGACTGTATAAGCCCGCAGAGGTAATTGCTCGAAGGCGGATATAAAAGGTGCCAAGTGGCAAGTCTTTGGGCATCGCAAAGGACGTGGATGTTATCCCCGCCTGTCGATGAAAAACAGAAGATGCCGTAGTGATTTGCACGACAAGAATCTCGTAACTGGCAGCATTGGAAATGCTTATCCAGGAGAACGTCGGTCTCAGAGTCGTGCTCACAACGACACTAACCGTGAATGAAGGTGCTGTCTTATCGGCCACACGGATACTTCGATGCACTGCGACCGCACCAACAGCAGAGGCCTGCACTAAAGCCGTCTGTGTACCGTCGATGAGTCCGTCATCGACTGCCGTGACGGTGAAGTTTGCGGAACTCTGTCCGTCAGCGATCAGAACGCTGGCCGGAACGGAGAGTTCTGAAGTGTCATTGGAGTTCAGATTGACTGTGAGTGCCCCGGTCAAACTGCCGGCTCGAGTCACCGTAAACTGCAGGGTAGCCGCAGTTCCGGTCTCCGTCATTGCGACCGTTGGCGATGACAGCGTAAGATTCACTGTCACAGCGGCTGTGGCATCGAAGTCAACCTTCACGTTGTCGACGGACGCGGTCACACTGGAGGACATGGAAACCGGACTACCGTTCCTTGTGAACGCGGCGGTAACCACATAGCTTCCGGCAGGAACAATCAGGGCATACCCGCCCGAGGTGCCAATTGTCTCTGTAAATGACACGCCGTCACTGACGCGACGTGCTGTGATAGTGCCGCCACGAATCGCTTCGCCAATGTCGTAGAAGTCAGAATTATTCGTGTCAGAATACACGACCCCGGTAATGATCGGGTTCAGGTCGCGTCGTCCAAAGTTCTCAGTGACCAGGGTCGCGTTTCCTCCTGATGGTATGAAGGCTCCACTACGACTACCGACACCGATCTCCTCAACTTCAGGCATCAGTAGGTTCTTGCGATGACCGGCACTTCTGAACAGCAGGTCATGAGCCTGACGTGAGTTCGCATTGATATCAACATTGCCGAAGTATCCGAGGTACGCAATGTTCTCAGAGATCGTCCACCACTCATATCCGGCCGCCGTAGCTCGACCGCCCGGAGTAACTCCGCCTGGATTCGTGTGAGCGAAGAAGTCGCGATCAATCATATCCGTTGAATGCGTGACGGCAGCGTTCTGCAGTTGTTGATTCGGAGCCAGCGGCTGTTTGCCAGCAGCACTGATCGTCCCTGCTGGCAAACTGGCGTTCAGTGAAATACCCAGTCGGGCCGCTTCGGCTTCGGGATTGGCCCGAGCGCGATTAATCAATTCCAGAATCAATTGCTCTTCATCGGCAAGATTCACCGCAGCCAGCAGGACTCGCGTCTCAAGCGTGTCCACGATTCCTGCCGCGGCTGACGGCTTCGACCGACGTCGATTTTGAAAGTGACTACCAAACAAGCCGGCAAAGAGGCGCATGATGTTTCCTGTCTGTTGATCAATCATCTCTCCACCTTACCTTCTCATTTCCAAAGAAGCATCAGGTGACCAACGATCAACACCGTGACTTACGGACTCCACCGTGCGTCTAAAACGAATGCAACAGCTTTACAGTGGTGACTTTCCGCAACATAGCGCCAATTTGAGTAATATGAGTATCGCGAAACATTGAAGGATTTCAGTGTGGCCAAATTCCAGGTGCTTCAGCCGAACAAGGCCCAGCATGAATCAGGCGCAGATGACACGTCTGGCCGACTGTCGCCGCACGAACGTCTCTACCAGATCTGAATTCGTTCAGCTTTTGGCTTAAAGAGTTTATCGCCCGGCTTAACATCGAATGCCTCATAGAATTCGTCCAGATTACTGACCGGACCATTCGCGCGGTACGTTGAGGGAGAATGAGGATCGATGACAAGGCGACGCACAAGTTCATCGTCTCGATATTTGCGACGCCAGATCTGACCCCAGCTCAGGAAAAATCGCTGGCTGGCAGTCTTCCCATCAATGACCGGACCTTCCGAATTTCCCAGCGAAAGCTTGTACGCTTTGTAAGCGATCGCCATGCCGCTGAGATCGGCGATGTTTTCTCCGAGTGTCAGCTTGCCGTTCAATTTTCGACCCGGCAGCGGTTCATACGATTCATACTGAGTGACCAATCGCCCCGTGAGCTCATCGAAAGCTTTGCGATCTTCCTCGGTCCACCAGTTCGTGAGATTTCCATCGCCGTCATACTTGCTGCCTTCATCGTCAAAGCCGTGACTGATCTCATGGCCGATGACAGCCCCGATGCCACCGTAATTGGCCGCATCATCCGCCTCGGCATCAAAAAATGGCGGCTGCAAAATCGCAGCGGGAAACACGATCTCATTCATGCTGGGGTTGTAGTACGCATTCACAGTTTGCGGAGTCATACCCCACTCCTTACGATCGACTGGTTTATGCAGTCGATCGATCTGGCGAAAATGCTCTGCACGCGCAGACCGCATCATGTTGCCCAGCAGATCGCTCTCCGAAATTTCGAGCTTGGAATAGTCTCGCCATTCGTCCGGATAACCAATCTTGGTCGTGATCTTGCTGAGTTTCTCCAGAGCCTTCACCTTGGTCGCATCCGTCATCCACTTTAGCCCATGAATGCTCTGTTCAAACGTCTTCATCAGGTTGCCAACCAACTTCTCCATGTGGCGACGTGATTCCGCCGGAAAATGCTTCTTGACATACAACTGGCCGAGAGCTTCGCCAAGGACACCGAAATCACCAGCCCCGGCACCGGAGGTCGCATCAACGGCCCGCTTCCAGCGCGGCTTCTGTTCGGGGACTCCGGCAATCGTTCGCGAATGCAGTTCGAAATGAGCATCTGCAAAGGCTTTGGGCAGATATTCCGCCGCCGAATCCAGCACCTGAAAGCGAGCATACTGCTGCCAGGTCGCGACCGGAGTCTGCTCAACGATCGTCTCCAACCCCTCAAAATAGCTGGGGGTCACGACATTCACTTCTGTGAGCTCAGAGACTCCGGAAGCCTTGAAGAATATGGTCCATGGCAACGTCGCTGACAGTTCACTGAGCTTCTTAACCTCGTAAAGGTTGTAGCGTTTCTCGGCATCTCGCAGTTCGGTCCGAGACCATTGAATCTTTGCGAGGGCTGTTTCCAGTGCCAGCAGATCCTGCGCGGCCTGATCACCATGAGGAATCTTCGCAAGTTCAAACAGCGTGGTGATGTAGACTTGCAGAGCCGTCCGCGCCTTCGCGTAGTTTTCATCGTCATTCAGATAGTAGTCTCGATCCGGCAATGTCGTGCCGCTCTGAGCAACCCCAGCGAGATACCTGGACGAATTCTTGTCGTCGGTGCTGATAAAAAATCCAATCGGCCCGCCGATGCCGATGATTCCCGCCTCACCAAAGTATCGAATCACGTCTTCGGTGGTTTTGATCTGATCAATCGCCGCAAACTGTGCCTTCAGAGGATCCAGGCCATTTTTTTCGATCAACTCTTCGTTCATGTAGCTGCGATAAAAATCACCGACCTTTTCGGCGATCGGATCGTTCGGGTTCTTCGCCGCCTCTTCAATAATCGCTCGAATATTTTCCCGCGCAGCATCGTCCAGAGCCGTGAATGATCCGTAGTTGGATTTGTCGGCTGGAATCTCAGTCGACAGCAGCCAGCGACCATTCACATGCAAAAACAAATCGTCCTGCGGTCGAACCGCGTTATCAAAACCGTCCGGATCAATTCCGGAATGCCGATCCGCAGCGAACAATGACAGTGACGAAAGCGTCAGCACGATGGCCATCAGACCAGACGGAACAAGAGATCTCATATCGTTTCCCAAAGTGCGGCAAAGCGCCGACAGGAACAAAACAGGAGGCACGATGCCTACAGTCGGCGGCACGCCGACATGGCTGCATTGTGTCGCACGAGCGATGATTTTTCCAACCACGCAGTGGACTTCGTCACGACGGATCTCGTCTTGCAGTTCGGTGAGTCCTGTCTGCCGGCCTCATCTTGACTCACATTTCTGTGCTCAGGAGTTTCCTTTGCCTCGCATGACGCACCGCGGTGGGGCGGTGGCGTCATGACGAGGGGAAGGAAGATCAGCGTTTCAGGAAGATCTCATCAAGGTTCAACAGTACGTTGCTGACGACCGTCATTGTAGCGGCCTGCACGGCATCCACATTCTGCGGGAGCGGTCCCAATGGATCTGTCGCAAGCTGCATGGCGCTCTCGGGATTCGCGGCCAGCTCCTTCTGAGAATCCTCATACAGAGTCGTCAACGCCGACAATTCATCGCTGGTCGGTGCTCGCAGAACACAGCGTCGGAATCCAAACTGAATCTGTTCCTGCAACGTTCCACCCTGAGCCAGCATCAAGCGGCCCAGAGCCTGCGCGGCTTCCACGTAGACGGGATCGTTCATCGTCACCAGCGCCTGCAGCGGCGTGTTGGTTCGATTGCGTTTCAGAGTACAGACTTCGCGGTTTGGCGCATCGAATGTCGCCATGGACGGATACGGATTACTACGCCGCCATGTTGTGTACACCGCTCGCCGATATCTGTCTTCGCCCATGCTGGTCTGCCAGTCAGTTGAACTTCCGAATGCTGCCGACAAACCGGAGCTTGGTTGAGGTGGCTTCACGGGGGCACCGTACATTTTTCGGCTCAACAAGCCAGAAGCCAACAAGGCCTGATCTCGCACCATTTCAGCGCTAAGACGAACACGTGGTCCGCGAGCCATCCAGCGATTGTCCGGATCGGTAGCGGCAGCATCCGGACTGACTTTAGCCGACTGACGATAGGTCGCCGACATCACAACCAGACGCAGCAGCGCCTTCGTGTTCCACTGCGATTCCATCAACTCCCGTGACAGCCAATCCAGCAGTTCAGGATGAGTCGGCAGGTCACCTTGAGAACCAAACTCTTCGCTGGTTGAAACAATCCCGCGACCAAATAAGTTCTCCCAATAGCGATTCACAACCACTCGCGCGGTTAATGGGTTTTCTGCATTGACCAGCCACTTGGCAAACGTCAACCGATTGGCAGGTTCACCAGCGGGAATGGGCGGAAACACGGCCGGCACACCTTCGTGAACCTCATGCCCTTTGTCCAAATAATTGCCTCGAAACTGAAACAGCGTCTTGCGACGTTGGTCACTGGCCAGCTCACGCAGAACAGGCACCGAGGTGTCCGGCTTCATCGTGTTGTACTCGGCACGCATTGCATCGCGTTCGTTACGTTCCGCGGCCAACTCCGGAGCCAGCCTGTCGCGATACCAATCGGCAAGTTGCGTCTGTTCTTCCACGTTGCGCTGGTCTGCGGCTTTATCGATGATCGCCACAATATTCAGCGGTAATCCGGCTCGTTCGATGACCGCAGCGTCGTCGGTCGTGTTGACCTGAAACCGTCCCAGCAGATGATTGGCGTACGGAGAATTCTGTTCAACAATCAGTCGCAGGATCGTATTCTCTGTGACTTGTATCGGGGCTGAAGGAACAAGAGTCAAGCGGTGACTTTGTCCCACGCTGCCGCCGATAGCCCAGCCGTTCTCAGGCTCAGTCTTTCCGTCAAAGACTTCTTCCGGAGCAAAGCCGTCCTGCTGGAAGTCGGCAAGCCCGGCGACAAAGCTGATATCGCGGGTGTTGCTCGGTGAGTACTCGGCCGACAGATTGGGAGGTTCGGCAATATCCTGACTCCACAGGACGTTCCGATTCGCATCCAGCATCGACAGGCGAAAACCGGCAAGTCGCTTGTACAAACCATCACCGGCGCGGTTCCAGATCGCAATGCGATCGATCGTAGAATCTTTAGTCAGATCAAGCTCCCACCACGGATTGTCAGAGACCGCCGTATGAGTGACCGACATCTTCTCGAACTGTCCGTCCGTGTTCCCATCAATGGCGTACTCCGGCGGTCCGGCATAATCCGTTGAGCTTTGAGTCGCCTTGCCCGACGTTGCGATGTTCTGCCCGGCTGAAAAGACCTGAACTTCGGCCAGAGACAGCATCTTCTGCTGTCCAGGAAGCTCGACACGCACAAACCGGGCGACAGGTGCCTGGCTTTCCTGCGGAACAAGTTGCGCTTTCAGTTCCGTAATAACAAAATTGCCACCGCCATGGCCGCTACCCTGTCCAGGCAGATCAGAAGAGAGCACAGTCTGAATCTGCAGAGCTGCAATCGGCTTTGCGTCAGAACCAGGCTCGAGCGGAATTTCGATGGTGTAAACATCTTTCTCGGTTGCCGTTGGAACGCTGATGGTCCCGTCGTCCAGAATCTCCGCCGCACCACCACCTGATCGAGTGATCCGTGCTGGCTTACGAAGATTCCACGAGGCGGATTTCTGAAGACGAGTTTCCCATTGCTGCTGCGATCGCGCGATAGCATCAGTCGGCGTTGCCATGATCTGATCAACTTCCGCGAGCCGATTTTCAATGACAGACCGACGCTGTTTCTGCTCAGCCGTAAAGAGTTGCAGACGTGGAGAATCATCGCCGCGATCCGCATCTTCCGTGTTATTCAGAATCGCAAAGATCTGGAAGAATTCGTCCTGCGAAATCGGATCATACTTATGAGTATGGCATTGAGCACATGCGATCGTGGTACCCATCCAAACAGCCATTGTGGTGTTAACTCGGTCAACAATCGCCACATTACGGAACTCTTCATCCTGAGTTCCGCCTTCATTGTTCGTCATCGTGTTACGATGAAACGCGGTCGCGATCAACTGATCCTCTGTTGGGTCAGGCAGAAGATCTCCGGCCAATTGTTCAACGGTAAACTGATCAAACGGCATATTGTTGTTAATCGCTCGGATGGTCCAGTCACGCCATGGCCAGATCGTCCGAGCCGGATCGTCTGCATATCCTGACGAATCAGCGTATCGAGCCAGATCCAGCCACTTGCGCGCCCAGTGTTCACCAAACTCTGGTCGTGCCAACAGGCTGTCGACCAGTTCGCTATACACCTGATCGTTGATTAAACCATTCTCCCCCGTCAGCTTCTTGTTCCATTCATCGCCTTCTTCGGGAGTCGGCGGAAGACCGATCAGATCCAGATAAACGCGACGAACCAGTGACAGTCCATCGGCTTCTGGTGATGGCTGAAGTTTCAGTTCGATCATCTTGTGCAGCGTGAAGTTGTCGATGGCATTCTTTGGCCACTTCGCAAAGTCACCTGTCGCTGCGGGGACTTCTGCACGTTCCGGTTGCACGTAAGACCAGTGGCGAGCAAAGTTGGCTCCCTGAGAAATCCATCGTTGAATCTTTGAAATCTCGATCTCAGACAGAGGTTTCCCAAAATGCGCAGGTGGCATCCGAGTTGATTCGTCGCTACTGAGAATACGAGCCAGCATTTCGCTTTCCTCCGGATTTCCCGGAACGATGGCTGCATGCCCCGACTCCAACGTTTTCGTGGCAATCGCCGCGTCATCAAGACGCAGGCCCGATTCTCGACGAGCATCATCCGGTCCGTGACACGCAAGACAACGATTAGAAAGGATCGGTCGAATGTCTCGGTTGAAGTCGATCTGTTGACCAACCACAAAGCTGGCAGACATCACTTGCAAAGAAATGACTGCAGCGAGAACGAACAATCTCATAGGGCACCATAAAGAGCTGACAGTTCGAGAGTGAGGCCGGCTGACAAGATCCGCTGTTTGACTCAGCATTCCAGGGAATGCGGAGTTTAAATTTCAGAACGATTCCATTGCAGCTTATTGTCAGAGCCCGATAAAAAACGCTCGAGGCGGGCCTGCTAGTGTAGCGAAGATTCCCGCCGTCTTCACGCAGGAAAACAGCGTCATCGACCCACGAAATCCGGAAACGGCATTTTTTTTGCCCCAGGAACAGTCACCGATTTTCCCGAAGCACAAATCCGTGAGCTGCCAGGTCTCAAGCGTTTGTTCAATCGTCGACGCTGAATTCGTAAGGATCCTCAGCTTCCATGAGGTCGACTCCATGCGAAACCCTGCAAAATCAGAATGCAACATGCCTCGAAGACACTACACTACGGTTTTGATTCCCAGACGGTCTTTGTTGTCACTTACTGCGTCAAAGAGGTTTGAAGTCTGCGTGGGTCATTTCGTCATCCGACTATTTTTGATACTTCTGGCCGCGATTCTTTTCGCAACGTTCTGTCGCGCCTGTGGGGTGGCGAAAACCCACGGCACTGCCGACGAATCATCAGAGCCTCAAGACGCAACGACCACAGAGAACACCGGAACCACAGAGAACACCCAGAACAAAATTGAGTCGGATGAAGAGCGGCAGGCTCTCGCGACCAACGAGCGTTTTCTGGCTCTGCTGAAGAAACAGCCGAAACCCGGCACTGCGCTGGATCGAGTTTATGCGTTTCATCTCGAACGAGGCTCGCTCGACCAGTTCCTTTCCGAACAACGATCATTGATGACTGCTGCTGCTGATGATGATGATGATGATGATGATGATGATGATGATGATGATGATGATGATGATGATGATGATGACTCAGGTGTCGCCTGTTTGCTGGTGGGACTGTTCGAGACGCAGCGTGGAAATCATCGTGAGGCCGAAGCAGCGTTTCAGCTCGCTGAAAAACGTCGACCACAGGATGCCACCGCCAGTTGGCTGCTCGGACAAAGCTTGCTTGAACTGCAACGGGCTGAAGACGCGGCGACAGCTTTTGAGCGAGCAATGAAATGCTCGCCGCAGAAATCAGATCTGCTGCTGATTTTCAAGGATCTTGGGCGAGCTTACCAACGTTCGCGGCAGGCAGAGAAGGCGAATGCGGTCTGGCAGCGGATGGAGTCGCAGTTTCCGAATGATCTGCGAGTGAAGGAACAAATCGCAACCACGCTGTTCGATGAAGGCGATCTTGAGGCTGCTGTTGTTCGATTCGCAGAGCTGTCAAAACTGCATCGGGATCCTTATCAAAAGACGCAGAATGCAATCACAGCGGCCGACCTGAAACTGCAACTGGGACGACATGCGGAAGCTCTGCGTGATCTGGAAGACCAATTGCAAACACTTGACCCCGAAAGCTGGCTCGCCCGCGATATTCGCCGCCGCATCGATCAGGTTTTCCTGCGAAACAACGACCAGGCGGGATTGGTGAGTTACTACGAAGCATGGTTGCGGAATCATCCTGACGATCTGGAGGTCATCTCGAGTCTCGGACGTGTTTTAGCGAGCCAGGGGCGCGGACTCGATGCTCAGAATTGGTACCGCAAAGCCCTTGAGAAAGCTCCGACGAGTATCCCGTTGCGGAAATCGCTGTTGGAACAGTTGGCGCGGGCCAGGTTGTTCGATGAGGCGATGACTCAGTATCAGAAGTTGCACGAAATCGATCCGGGCAATGTCGAGCATCTTCAGGAATGGGGGCTGTTGGCTCTGTATCGCGATGATGTGCCTCTTGCGGAACGCCAGGCGATTGCGACGTCCATCTGGAACCGCATGCTGTCGGTTACCCCTGATGATCCCGCAGCACTGGTTCAGGTGGCGGAACTGATGCGACGTGCAGAACGTGCTGATGAAGCATTGCCGTTGTATCGACGAGCCATCGAACTTGCGCCGCAGGATGCTCAGTATCGCGAGTATCTCGGGGATTATTTGCAAACTCTGGGACGAACCGATGAGGCTGTTCAGGCCTGGAACACCATTGCGGAAGGCGACCAGCGGACTACAGCCAATCTGATTCGTCTTGCCGGAATCTTCCGCGCGGCCGGCATGCAGGACAAGGCTCTATCCGCGATGAAGGCCGCTTGTGAATTGACTCCGGAACTCAATGATCACCTTAAACTGGCTCGTTGGCTCCGCGAGTATGAACGGGACGGTCGTTTTCCGAGAGCAGTCGACGCGTTGAAACAACTCGACATTGCCGAGTCTCTGGCGGAGTCGGACGACGAACGTCGTTTAATCCTTGCGGAACGCATCCAAAGCTTAGTGGCCGCCGGGCAACTTGATCAGGCCATTCGCGATCTCACGCTCCAGTTGCAGAAGACTCAAGAAGCGGGGAATCCTGCGGGCGGCGATGATGAGTTGCAGAAAAACGCTGTAGAATGGACGAAGCTGGCGGCATACTACGAAGCCGCGAAAAGGCTCTCGGATGCGACGAATGCCGTGCAGAAGGCAACCACTCTGGCGCCGGAGTCTGTTGGTTCATGGACCGTTGCAGCAAGGTTATACGAACAATCGGGACGATACGCAGATGCCGTGGACGCCTGTCAAAATCTCATATCTCTGGATCCACGTGCACGGACAAAGCATCTGCAGAGTATTGCAATTCTTGACCAACGACTCGGTCGCCGCGCTGAAGCACTGAAGACCGGTAAGGAATTGCTGGCAGCGGGGCCGGACAACCCCGAGTTCGTAAAGTTCTACGCCGACCTCTGCTTTCATTTCGGCGAACGTCAGGAAGCCTTGAAGACTCTGCGGCGCTCTGTGCGCTCGAGTTCGGCTGACAGCACGCTGATTCTTGCGCTGGCTCGGACGCTGGCAAATCAAAATGAGATCGACGAAGCCACGTCGCTCTGCTGGACTGCGTTTGAGAAGTCCGCAGCTCCTGAGGACAAGTCAACCGCGGTCATGATGCTGGCTGAATTCGCGTTGCGTGTGAACCGCTTCGATCAGCTCGTCGAAAAGCTCGAACAGCATGGCCGCGTCTCTGGTCAGGAACAGGATGCGGCCCATTGCCTGGCGACGGCGTATCGAGTCGCTGGCGATCTGCGGTCGGCTCGGCAAGCGTTGGAAACATTGGTGGTTGTCGATAGCCGGGATTCGCGACTCCTCCTTCAATTGTCGCGGCTCGCGGAAGAAGGTGGTGACCTTGAAGCAGCGGCCGACTATCAGCGGCGAGCGAACTCCGCTGTGGCGTCTGATGAAGGAGAAACGCGGCTGGCGAATCTGTTGATCCGTCTGGGAGACCTCAGTGAAGCCGAAGCACTTTGGAATCGCCTTGCTGCAGATTCGACTCGACCTGCAGAAGCAGTTGCAGCGATCGATCAGCTGATTGCTCTCGAGAGCATCGATTCAGCTCGCGAAATCTGCGATCGCTTACTCACGCAATCCCCTGATAATTGGGAGATGCTAATTCGGCGCGGCATTCTGGAATGGCGCTTTGGTGATCGTGAGAATGCGGCTCAGATGTTCCAGCGAGTTCTGGATCTGAGGCTGGATTCAAAAACTCCGTCTGCTGTTTTGAACGCCAGATTGAAACAAGCAAATTCCGGCGAGCAACGTGAGTCCCAGCAGTTACCGGCGCTGGCGAGACTGGAACTGGTTGCGGATCTGACGGAGTCGTTTCGGGAATCATCGCCATCGTCATGGTTCGGGCCGAAACTGGAGCCTGCGATGCCGCGTGACTACGGGGCCGCTCGCATTGTCGCAATCATTGGACGCTATCGTTCCGCTCGACAGAGCAGATCAGAATCCGCGATGCTCGGGCAACTTCCGATGGATACCGCCAGCGGGAAACTGCAAGCAGCCTGTGATCAGCTGGCTCTCGAGATGTTTATCTCCGATCGAAACAGTGACAAGCCGTTTCTGGATTCTGACTTCCTGAAGTTTATTCTCTCTGCTGAAGGCGGAGATATTGAAGCTCAGGCGATGTTGCTGGAATTGCTCGCACGACGAATCACTGTCAGGGAAGTCGATGACGACGTTGAGTCCACCATCAATGATCTCCCCACGCGACTTCTCTCCGATGACCAGTTTTCGTTGCTCATGACCAGCTTCGAAAATGTGCTGAAACTGAAGCCGCAGTGGCTGGCGGCATTCGATGCTCCGCGCCTGTTCTACATTTGCCGACAGCAACAGCAACTTGAAAAGCTCGACAGCCTCATTGCTACGCTACTGCAGCGAGAAGAGGCCGGTCCGCAGTTATCAATGGGGATCGACCTGGGTTTGCTGCGGCAGACGCTCACTGTGCAATCTGCACTCGCTGCGATGAGTCGAAAGAAGAGTGCACCTGAAACAGTGAACTCCGTAGCAGATGTTGCGATGAATTCTGACCGCGAGGCCGACTTCGAAGTATTCTCCCCCAGACTGCTAAAGATCGCACGCATAAGGCCAACTCCGGCTGAAGATCATCCTGATTTGAAAGTGCTGGACTGGTGGCTCGAATGGCGTCGTGAGTCCCGCGGTGGATTTGATTTAAAATCGGATCTACGCTTCGAGCACCAAGCGGCTCGAAAAATGATTGACGGCGTCGTATTCAAAAATAGGAGTCCTGCATTCGGGTCAAACTCCGCTGCGTTTCGGAAAGACTCGGACGTCGCTGCAAAGCTCGGCGTGAGAAAACGTTTTACGGACCAGGAATGTGAATTTCTGACGCAGGTGTTTGTGCCTTTTCTGCAGGAGAAATCGTCGCAGCAACTGACTGATTGGTTTAAAACGAAGGCTGAGTCTTCTGAAAAGGCCCGTCTGGCTGACCTGGAACTCATGCAGGTTGTGTTCTGGAGTATTCAAGAACATCATGAGCGAGTCCTGTTGCACTTAGTACGAGCCATCGAGCAATCGCCGGATGACAATCTCTTGAAGCTTGTCGTGGCCCTGCGACTGGAAGAGTTGAACATGAGGGCCGAAGCGATTGAGTTGATCGGTCAACTTCCCGACTCCGATCCGCTTTTACTCAAATGTCGCGAATTCAAATCGTTGGACCTGGCGAAAACATTACAGCTATCTGACGTTGCAAAAGTGTCGTTGACTCGACTGACTGGCATGAACCTCAGCGAATCCGAACGTGACTATGTTTTCCGCGAGCTTCGTCGGTTCGGTCTGGAAGATCTGCGCACTGACCTTGAATCACGGCGGACGAAGGTCAATGCCGAATCGATCGACGCGTCACCGCTGGCTCTGTTGGACCATTATGAGCAGCAGGGCAATCTTGCAGCGGCTGTCCAGGTGGCTCAGCAGCTGTTGAGACGCTCGCACCAGAATCCCACGCCGTGGCGGAATACAACTCGTCCGACGCCCGAAAAGATTTATGCGCGAGCTTACAAGGTGCTGAAGGAGACCGGTGAACTCGAAAAGATGATTGAACGCCACAAAGCGCAACTGGCAAAGTCGCCTCATTCCGGACGTCTCCACAAGAGCTTGCTGGACTATCTCGAAGCTGCTGGAAGAATCGCTGAAGCCGATGAGCTTCGTGCTGGTTGGCAAAGAAACCAGCCGGGGCTGTCAGCAAAGGTCATGACAACTCAGGCTGAAGAACTGATTCGTGCGAAACAGCCTCAATTGGCATGTGACAAATTTCTCGAGGTGATCCACGAACATCCCACTGAATTCTGGCGTGAAGCCACAAATGAGCAGGTTTTTGGCGTGTTCGCGGAGACAAATCGGCTGACGGAACTGGCCGATGCCGTTCTCCTGGCGGACCGTGGCCGATTCCAAAGTTGTGCGCCGACGGAGACGCTGGAAGACTTGATAAAGCTGCTTCTGAGAGATCCGAAAGCTCATGCCAAGGCGGCGGAACTGATTCAGCGGTACTCGGAAATGTATCCCGCCTATACCGTGAGTTTCTTAAAGCTTGTCGAGCAGTTACCGCTATGGTCGTCACCCGATCTGTTTGCACTCTTAACGCGGATGTATGTGCCATCAAATGCGGAGCAACTGCAACGACCTCAGCTCGCATGGCCGCTGGACTATGAGGACCAGAGGGTTCGACTGGGCTTCGAACAGACGGCAATACAAAGCGGTGGCAATTTGAAACGTCTTTGGGATGCTCTGAAGTTCAGCGATGAGCGACGAGCGGAACTGGAGCAGTCCGCTCAAGACGCGATGACCCAACTGCCTGACTGGCCTGCGGGCCCCGTAATCCTCATCGTTTGTGCGCTCAGTGTTCCGGAGAAGACACTGAACCCGGATCGCATTGAGACGCTTATCAACGAAATGTGTGAGGACTCAAAGCCCGCCATTCCGGAAGCCGTTGCTTACAATCTGACGCAGCTTCTTCGCCAGCGCGGAGAGCGAATGAAGAGAGCCGCTGTCAAACTGCTGGAAACCAGTCTGAAGAATATGCCTCCGGGAAAACTGGACATTGGCCAGCCAGCGTCCCGAGCATTGATGGAACTCTATGCGGAATTGAATGAGCCGACTAAAGGACAGGAGTTTCGTCGCCGATCAATGCGAGAATCTTCTCCGATCGATCCAGCTCAAAACAAATTGCAGCGGGAAGAAAACTCACGCGATGAAAAGGTAGTGCCGCGAAACTCAAGCCCACCCGCCGCAGGCGATCCGTTTGCGGAACAAGTGAAGGCAGAAATTCGAAAGACTCTTCTGAAGAAGAATCCGTGAAAGCAGCCGCAGGAGGAGCCTGTGAAGAGTTGGCGACGAGCTCAGAAAATCGGCTCTGCGCGAAATGAAGTGCGAGATGACAATTCTTTGGCCCCTGAGTTGTTGTTTGACGCCGCCAATGTTGCGATTGAGCCTGACAGGCTCATACATATCAGCCTGGGGCAAGAGAATCCACGAACGTGTAGGAACGCCGCCCCAGGTTAGCATCCGGTTGAATCATGACCCCTGAAGGGGTTCGACAAGACTGTTTTGTGCAGCCCTTTCAGGGCAAATTGTGGGGCGGGCGATACCACCTGAGGCGTTGCCTCAGGCTGACTTGTCATGGCCCGTTGGGCCGAATCGCAAAGGCTTCATTCTGGACCTCAGGATCCATGTGCTTCTCCAACTCTTAGACTTTCTGCGAACGACATCAGTTCGGGGAACTCGGAGTTTCTAACCTGCGCACTTCATTTCGCGCAGAACCAGAAAATTCACCGGGATACACCAGATCGAGACTATAAAATTCGCTTGATTAGGGAATAGTGTGCCCCACTATGCCGAACCTGCAGTCTGTTTACTTCTGAGGTCGATTATTCAGCAGCCGGAATGGATTCCCCTGAGTCACCTGCGACATGCGTTGCGCCCGCCATTTGACGACGACATCTGGCTGGTCCGCGAAAATCCCGTCCACGCCCGCTCCGACCGCCAGCCACTCCAGCAATTGCTCGCCCGATTTCACAAACGTCGGCAAGGCGTCGGTGCGAAATGTCCAGACGTGAACTTGCAGGCCATGCTGATGAGCCGTCTCGACCAGTTCTGTGATCGTCGGTGTTTCGACATCGGCTCCGGAGACGACCAGCGTCAACAACACTCCGAGTCCATCGCAGAAGCCCGCCGCATCCATGATGTCATCCGCTGTGGGAGCTTTGCCCAGCAGATAGATCAGCGGCAGCGGACACTTCAGCTCGTTACGAATACGAATCACTTCGTCTTTATCAAAGCACTGCAGAAAGATCGCATCATCGGCGGCATCGTAACCATATTCTGCAAGGACTTTCAGGATCTGGGTTGAAGCATCAAGGCCCGCAGCGCGATGCTTCTTCGGCTCTTTGACTTCGACATAAACTCCAGCCGTTCTGCCTCGTGATTGATTCAGCCCCTGGATCAACTGCAGATGCTCGGCCAGCGTTGATATGCGAAAGGAGCCCTGTTCAAGGGGAAATCGAGTTCCCTTGTCCTTCCATGCTCTCCCCGGAGATCGTCGCTCCGTGAGACGCAGTTGCCGAAGTTCAGCCACCGTAAAGTCGAAGACGTACCAATGGCCGTCGGCTTGTTTGCGATCCGGGAATACTTTGGCAACGTCGGTCAAATCGTCGAGCGTAATATCGTGCATGACAATCGGAACACCATCACGACTGATCACACAGTCCTGCTCGATGTAATCACACTCCATCATGTGAGCCATCACGGCGGATTCGGTGGAATGCTCCGGTAAATATCCGCTGGCTCCTCGATGACCAATCACAATCGGTGCTGAACTCGCCTGATCCATGCGTAAAACTCCTGTCGGTGCGTCATTCAATGCGGCGTCCGATACCTGAGCGTCGGCCGCGACTGAACCCATCATCCATGCTGCTGCAAACAAACAACCGTTGAACAGATCCTTCAAGATTTTAACTCCAGTTGAAGCCACGTTGAAGGATCAAATGCCACGGGAAAATCGCCACCAACATTCAGCGGAATCTCACCCAGTTCCGTGTCATGAATGAGACAGGAAAACCCGATTCGCCCAATTTCCGGAGCTTCATCGAAACCGAACATCTGCGACGTTGGAATCCAGATTTCCAGTCGATACCCGTCCGGTCGAACATTAACCTGAACAGGGCACTTGCCCCCATCGCGATCACTTTTGGAGGCTCTTTGCTGAGCAATCTCCACGAACGCGGCTGTAGGCTTCTCGTCAGCGTTTTCGTCACATGGCAGCACGACGAGAGAGCAGCAATACTCGGTGGCTCGATGTACGTTCGCCGTGTGGCGTGTATCCACAAACAAACTGATAGAGTCGGAATTCTTCAGATCTTTACGCCGGCCAGCCGGCGGAAGTTTCTTGCCTGGCACATCAAGCTCGATACCCAGACCTTCCGGATTCCATGCCATCCTGAGACCGAACGCATTGTCGGTATCATTCATGCTGCCGGGCACGAACAAGCTGCAGCTATCATCCAGTTGCAGCAGCGACCCTTTCTTGCGAGGGATCGCTTCCACACGAGGAACAGCCATCGAGTACTGAAAGAGAAAAGACGGAGGCACAATCATGTGGAGCCGACTTATTCTTCGTACTCGGAGAGGAAGCCCATGAATTCGCGGCGGTGCTCTTCTTCATCACCAAGTGCCGTGATGCAAATGTCCTGAGTCACATAGTCGAATCCGTCACACAGCTTGATGAGCTTGTTGTACTGAGCGATCGCGGAGTCTTCTGCCTGAATCACTCCTTTGATGACACTCACAACGTCAGTATTCTTCTTTGGCGGCTGGAGAGCGCTCTGGCGTGCCACGAAGGACGCACTGCCCGGCACGGTGCCCCCGACGGTCTTGATGCGTTTGGCCAGAGTCTGAGCATGCAGCAGTTCAGCCTGCACGTCCGCCTGTAGTGAGGCTTTGATTTCTTCCGCACGAACACCATCCAGATTGATCGAGTTGGAGATGAAGTTCATCACCGTTTCGATCTCCATCCAGTACGCAACACCCAGCTCCTGAATGATTAACGCTCGCTTTTCCTGATCCGACATTGGAGCTCCTTATTATTATCAAAGTACGTTCGTGAAAGTACGTTTGTGTTTGTTTGGCGAAAAGCACGACAAAGGACCGCTCACTGCCCGGTAGAAGTCCGCTGAAAAAGTGCCTGGCACTCTCCGACGCCTCATTTTCGCAGTATTATCAGCGCCACCCCCCAAATTTCAGACACAGTTTGCAACTCGCGGTCAGACGTCGCGCGGGGCAGCGTAAGATGTTTGGTTGTAGCCGGGTAAGATGTTTGGTTGTAGCCGGATTCGTGAGAATTCGGATGCCTTCCATGGAG
>CAMAXD010000055.1 GCA_945861975.1 Candidatus Kuenenia stuttgartensis
GCACTCGCCGTGCTCCGCCAGGATTCGCCGCTGCGCGCTGCGCCGACCGGCCGCGATGACGACTAAAAAAAGAGTGAGGCAATCGCCTTGACGCGTCCATTCATTGACAAAAAAAACATCATCGCGCAGGCGAGGGACTAAACTGTTACTTTTCGTGCTCCCTACCCAAATCCTCCTGTCTATCACATTTTCAACAGCCCAGCTTTGCACCCTCTTCGATTACTCAGCAGCATGCACTTTGAGCGCATTCGTCCGGCCGAATGCTCGCCATACGAAGAACCAAACCATTGCCATCATGGCAACAGCAATCAGAACAGCCAGCCACGCCTGACGACTTGCTCGATCGGCCATGGTTTGCACAGGCTGAAGAGCTGCGTCCCGACGCTCCTGGACAATCACCAGCCAGCCCGTACCTTCTACCGGAGCCAGCGCCGCGATCCATTCGCCCGCGTAGGATGAGGAATCTACGTCCAGTAACTGCCCTACCGGATCCAGGTAGACTGGTAGTTTGACAACTTTCCGAACGGCAACGTCTCCTGTTGCCAGTTCTTCCCGAATTCTCAGCACGGTTTCGTTGCTCATCGTCAGCTTCTCAAGAACTTCCACATCCTGAGATTTCTGCTCGGCTGATTTCACGAACTCTTCGGTCAAATACGGATGGTCGAGCAACCGTAGATTTTCTGATTCACGAAACTCCGCCAGCGCGATAATGCGTTTCACGCTGTCGTCATCTTTATCCTGAATGCGACGCCCCAGACGTGACTGGAGATCTCCAAGGTTGGCCGTTCGAGCAAACACGCCGATCACTTCGCCGGCAGAGTTGCGTACCGGAACACTCAACGCAACAGTCTGCCGATCGGTTGTCGTACTTTTGTAAGCCACACTGACGTGACGTGTCGTCAGAGGTTGTACATCCTCCGGAATCTGATCCTCGGGATAATCAAGACCTCGCCCGTGAAAATAGTCGCGATAGCGAAACGCCTTGGCCAGCGTCAATGAGCTGTATTCACGCCGCCAGATCTGGACGCCATCGGCGTTGGTCAAAAACCAGCTTGTATCCTGTTCGTAATGGCGTCGAGCATTAGCCGCCTGACTGCGTTCCCACGCGGCATCCAGTTGCCGCATCCAGTTCAGCCTGGCATCGTCCTCTGCGGTGAGCGGCATTCCTTCACTGGCGGCCGACACAAGTACGACGACATCATCGCTGCTCTGTTGAAACATCAACTCGAGCGATGAAGACAACCGAGGATCGGCGAGTATGTTCTCCAGTTCATCAAGGCGATCATTGAGTTCATCTTCCAGACCAGCCGCCTGCAGTCGCGCAGACAAAGCATCACTTTCCAGAGCGCGGTCGGTGATCTGCTGTTCGGTAACGTGCAGATTTCTGGTCAGCGCGTTGACGAAAATCGGCACCATCGCAGCCATCAACAGCACCGGTGCAACAACTCCCAGCATCAAGAGCGGGCGACGTGTTCGCTGACGATCGCGAGCATCCATTTCATCACGCACAGCCTGAGCATTCGGAAGGCGATCGCCCGGGGCCACGGCGAGACACCGCTCTATAATTTCAGCCAGCCTGCGATCCACTCCTCGAACGGCTCGATGTCCGGAAGGAACTCCGGAAGAATGAATAATCTGCTGATAAGTTTTGAGTCGTTGATCCAGGGTCTCGGATTTCTCCAGACGCTTTTGAGTCGCCTCGTTACGATGCGGCGGATCGCCGGTCAACATGTGATACAGAAGTGCGCCGACCGCATACACATCCCATCGCGCATCGGGCAATGCCTCCAGATCGGCCTGTTCCGGAGCCATATAGTACAATGTCCCCAGTGCCGGACTTTGCTCATGAGACATTCGTGACTGTCCAAAGTCACACAGGCGCGCATGAAGTTGATTGTCCAGCAGGACATTGTCCGGCTTGAGATCACAATGCAGAACTCCTGCACCATGAGCATCGATCAGTGCACTGCAAATCTCGCGAGTGATCCGGATGGCTTCTTCAACGCTGATGCGCCCGCGAGCCAGAAAATTCCCAAGCGAACCGTTCTCGACATATTCCATCACGAAGTACGGTGGTTCGGCGTTCCAGCCCACATCCAACAAGCGTACAATATTGCGAGACGTATAAACCGCCGCAAGCTTTTCGACTTCGCGGCTGAGCATGGACCAGTTGAGTCCTCGCCGATGAGGATAGAACTTGACCGCAACCATGCGGCCCGTGCGATCTTCGCGAGCCAGCCAGACGGTGCCGTATGCTCCGGTCCCAAGTCGACGCACGATGGAGTAGCCTTCGATTTCCGCCGGGGCCTTGTTCGCCTGGAGGCTCAGCCGCCGCGATCGTTCCCGATCGTCGTCATTCTGGATCTCGGTATTGCCGTTGTCCGTCACTGATAAATACTCGTCCACTGATTGCAATAGTTGCAGCGGACTCGCCCGTCCGGTGCAAGTTCGGCCGTACTATCGACGGTGGCTCCACACCCACGACACTTAAAAGCAGGTGAACCCGCTGGCTGTTGAGCGAGCAGCTCCAAAGCCTTCCGCTTCTTCTCCACATGGGCCGCCTGCCCGGATTCGTCCTGATGCTGCCCCGCATCTTTCAACACGCGATTGAACAGCCGGAAGACATTGAAGAATACGAATCCCGAAGTGCCCAGGGCAAAGAGGACAACGAGCCCGAAGATCACTCCGAAAACGATCAACAGGATGTTCATACTAATCATCTTACCACCAGTGCCTTCCTCGCATTCTCCGGCTCAAATCGCGTTGCAATAATACAACGCTCTTTGCAGGAGATTCGTCGTCCATGCAGATTCTTCGATCGGAATCCGCTGCACCCTCCATATGATCTCAGAATCCGGTCCAAATTGCACTCGGAATTGCGTGTGTGAGAATTCATGGATTCATGACTTCTTCAGTCAAGGGTGTTCATCGCGTCTCGGCATTGCTAAAACGCTGCGGTTCGAGGAGAGGTGAAAGCTGGCTGTTGGATGTCATCAACTATCTCGGTGCACGGAGCCGGCCCTCGGGCTGGGCCTGATCTGAAACTTCAAGTATCTGGATTTGAACCATGAACTGGATTGATCGCCATCGGCTGTCGTCAGAAGTACTGGCCGGAACGTTTTTGAATCTCGGTTCTTCAGTCGCCGTGGAAATTGCCGTCGCGGCGGGATTTGATTGGGTACTGCTGGATCTTGAACATGGCTCAGGCAGCCTGACGGAACTCCGCAGTCAACTCCTCGCGACTCGGGGATCCTCTGCGGCGCCGATCGTGCGAATTCCTTCAATCGACGCAGACATGGTCAAATTCGTGATGGACAGCGGCGCCGCGGGAGTCATGTTTCCTTATGTGCCGGATACCACTGAGGCGGCTCGAGCGGTCAGCATCATGAAGTATCCACCGACCGGTATTCGCGGGGTTGCTCAGGTGATACGAGCCACGGACTACGGGCGAAACTGGAACGGCTATCTCAACGAGGCCAATGAACGATCTCTGGTTGTCGTGCAGATCGAAACTCCGGAAGCAGCCGAGCAGGCGGAATCCATGGCAGCCGTTCCCGGCGTTGATGTCCTGTTCGTTGGGCCGATGGATCTGTCGGTGAATCTTGGCCACCCTGGCGATTTTTCTCAGCCCGGATTTCTGCAGCACCTGAAGAACATCGTCGCCGCCTGTGAGAAGTACGGCAAGACCGCCGGAATCCTGTCGCGCCCCGAGTTGGTTGATCAACACAAGTCGATGGGCTTCAGATTTCTGGCACTCGGATCAGACTCAGGAGCGATCGTGCAGGGAATGAATAACAACATCTCGGCCATCCGAAAACCGATTGCGTGAAGCGTCGGCTCTCAAGAACACAGGACGGCCTGCAAAGACCGTCCTGCAGAGGACACCACTACTTCACACGCACCAGCTTCATGATTCGGCCGGAGACATTCCAGTCCTGAACATACAGGTTGCCGTCTTTGTCCCAGTAAGAACCGTGAGTACCACTGAACACGCCCTCGATCCACTGATCCTGAGGCACGTTAAAGTTCACTCGCCTGGCCGCATCCGCATTATGGCCCAGCACGGCCATGATGGTGTTGCTCTTGTCCAGAATGACAACTCGACCGTGCAGATCCGGAACCGAAACATAGTCACCCTGCACAGACGCTGAAGTTGGCATACCGAGGCCAGTGATCACTTCTTCGATGTAGTTGCCTTCCAGGTCATAGTGCAGAAGACGTCCCTTCGGCTCGTGATTACGGTCGCAGACCAGCAGGCGAGGCGGGTCGTAGCGAGTATCCAAAGTCATCCCGTGAGCGGTATTGAACTGTTTCAGATCGTTACCTTTGCTTCCAAAGTGCTTCAGGTACTTTCCGGCTTTGTCGAACTTGAAGACATGATTGCTGGCATAGCCGTCTGAAAGGAAAATATCACCGTTGGGAGCCACCGTGATGGCTGTTGGGCTGAATGCCGGCAGCTTAAGACCTGACTCTTCCGGGAACTTCAGACGCAGCACAATGTCGCCGGTCTCTGCATGAAATTTGATGCCTTCTGCTGCGGCGTTGCGAGCGCCGTAGATGAACTCCGCGTCGCCTTCTTCACGAATCTCGATGTCGTGTAACCGAGTATAATCATCACCAACAAAACGACGTACCAATTTGCCGTCCGGAGAAAACACGAACACGCCCATATCGGCGCTGGTGTAGATGTTGCCGGCCTTGTCGACTACGACGCCTCCGTGAGTCGGCCCAATGATTGACTTGCCCTCTTCATCCAATCCCCAGCCCGGAACGGTATCAAATGTCATGATGCCGCAACCCATGCGGACTGGCGCGACTTTTTCAGCGGCCATCGCGGTGGTTGCAATGCAACAACCCAACGCGGCAACGATCAATTTTACACAACGATTCATCAGCAATCTTCCCGTCAGGAAAAGGCTCAACATGGATTCGCGCTCGGCTGGTGGAGAAGCACATGCGAAACTCCCCGACCGGAGCCGCATGCCGCGAACAGACGCAGTATTAAGAACATGAACCCGCATTACAAACCTGAACCCAATCCCGTCAGCAGAGTGACAGCGGTACGGCACGCCGTTCGCTCCGTCGACGCGGAAAACGCACCGTCGTGTTCTCGTGAATCCGCATTGAACTTGCTGCCAGCGAACACTATCGGCAGTATCCACTGCTGCCGGCTCACTGTAAATACGCTCCCGGTGGCCGCAAAATACAGCCGCACGGCGATTTCTACCGGAACACAATCCGCCGCTTCAATTCGTGTCGCGATGAGGATCATGGTTTCAGGTTCCACTCTTGTTGTGGTTCCGCCCTGATGCGCATACTCCAGAGCTTAGGGGGCCGTTGGTCCGCGCCCGCTGTGCAGGTTGCTATCAAGGAATAGCCATGATTCCAAATCGACTACTGATTCATTGGGCGCTGATCCTGGTCTTCGCGAGCAGCCTTAGCGGCTGTGCGACAATCATCAGTGGTCGCAAGAGTCAGGTCACGGTCAAGAACCATGCTGGTCCGACATACTTTAATGTTGTTGATCAAAACGGTCATGTCGTGCACTCCGGAGTCACCCCGGCTCAGGTCACATTGAAGACCAGCGTCAAGGCATTTCGTCCTGCTAAGTATGATGTGGTCTACGCCGGTCAGGAAGGCGTCTATCGCCATGAAGTACCACGTGACATCAACTGGTGGACTGCCGGAAACATCGTGATCGGTGGCATCCCGGGGTTGCTCGTCGACGCCGGCACCGGAGCGATGTGGCAATTCGACTCAGAAGTTCATGGAAGCGTACCCGCTCATCTCGTTGTTGCAGACCGAGGTCAGGGCGAAGCGATCATCGCTGGAAACAATATGCCAGCGCACAACGCGATGATGACGGCGGAGCAAATTCAGCCGCAGCCGCACATTCGACAGGCCGCCTTCGGTGAGCCCACCGACAGCCCGTTCCATCAGCGAACGCAACCGATGACACACGGCCATCTGGAGCCTGAAAATCGACGTGATTGAATACCCATTCGGTATTCATACAAACTGCCGATTTTCGTTGATGCCTGCATTCGTCCGCTCGATGGCGTGCTGGAAATTTGAAGTTTCAATTTGAGAGACCATCAGAAACGTCGCAAAACGAATTTTTCCCCGGGAGTACAATCTCCGGAAAAAAGAACGTTCATCTCTCGGATTCCCGAAACCTGTTACGTCTCGGATGGAAGGGAAATTCGAGGGGTTCCTGCATATGATCAGGTGTTGCTGGACGGGGATGAATTGTGCCGCGGCAGAGTCTCATGAAGTCTCGGCACGAGATTCGGTCCCGAACCAGGCTGCAACCACCCTGAAAAGGTCGTGGTGAAATCATCTGACTTTGATTCATTTGCGATACTGGAACTCCCTATGTCGTCCGGATCTGATCCATCACAACGCGAGAATTATGCGGCGGCAGGAAGTCGTCCTGAGGAACTGCCACCGGTGACGCCGCCGTCGGCCGGTTACATCGTGCAACTCTTTCTGATTCCCGCGCTGATCGTGATGGCGGTTGTAGCCGTCTGGGCCTTATTCGGCAAACTGGCTGATTCTGAAAGCGATTGGCAGCAACTGGTCGCAGAACTCGGCAGCAGCAACGAACATCGCCGCTGGCGTGCGGCGCTCGGGCTGGCTCAGTTATTGCGCAATGAAGAGATCACACCGCCGGAAGATCGTGAGCCTTTGGCCAGGCATCCGCTGGTCATCGATTCCCTGACAGAACTGCTGAGCCAGTCGCTGAAGACTCAGACACCATCGGAGGAGGACCTGAGTCATCAGGAATATCTGGCGCGAACACTGGGTGCCTTAAACGCTGACGAAAAGACGATGCCAGTTCTGGCTGAAGCTGCTCAGGAAATGCACACTATCGAAGTTCGCAAAAGTGCTCTCATGTCGATTGCAGTGATCGCTGGCCGGCGTTTCGATGCCATCACAGGTTACTCGGCGAAAGACGACACGGTTACGGCCGGAGGAGAGACGAAATCCGTCCCGCTTGAGAAGCCGACAATTTCAGATGCCGCTCTTCAGCAACAATTGAAACTGTGTGCTCAGGACAAAGAACCTGTCGTGCGACATTTGGCGGGATTCGCCATTGCCAATGTCGGTGGGCCGGATTCTGTAGATCTGCTGAAAGTGATGCTTCTTGATGGGGATCGTTTTGCTCGCGCAAACGCGGCTGTAGGGCTGGCCAGAAATGGCTCGACTGATGGCGTCCCGGTGCTTATCGAGCTGCTGAATGAATCGCTGCTGCCGTTTGATGCATCGGCCCTGAAAGGCAAGACGGCCAATGAGATTAAGTTGGCCGAGAACAATTTTCTGGTGGAACAACCCTCGCTTGTGCGTACCTGTCTGCGTGCTGTGAGTGATCTCTGGCCACGCTTGTCTGATCTCGAGAGGGCCGAACTTAAGACCGTTGTCGAAAAGATCTCAGCAGATTTCTTCGCACCGCAGGTTCGCATTCAGGCGGATGAGTTGCTGAGACAGATTGCCGGGCCGTCAAACGTTAAATGAGTACCGTCGTGGGCTGCTGACGTTTACGGAGCGATCGGTGCCGGGGATTTGTTTGCGTTGACCAGTTCAATCATTTTCTGCCATTCCGCATGCCCATGAAGACTCTGTAAATCCACATCTTTCTGCATGTGCTCGGAATCACTGAACTTCAGCTCGGCTGTTTGTCTTAACAACTCCATCGCCTTATTGGCGAAGGTCTTTTTGTCGTCTTCCGATGGCAGCTTACTCTCCATAGCTCGAGCATAAGTGCACGCTCCGTTGTAAAGACTGGTCCAGTCTTTGGGAGCCATCGCAACCACTTGATCGGCGTAGGCCAGTCCACCGGGAATATCGTCGAGTCGCACCATGACAAGGGCAATCATGCTTTGCGTTTCTACATCTTCCGGCGACAGTCGATCGGCATTCTTCAATGCTTCCATCGCATCTGAAAACTGCTCCGCATGCATCTTCTCCGACGCCAGTCTCACGTAAGCTTCGGGCAGCAGTGGATCGACTTCCAGACAAAGCTTCAGGCTTTCCTCGGCTTCCTTCAGTTTTCCTTCACGCCGCAGTTGAGATTCCTGCAGCAGATACTGAAATCCCGGCGCGCTGCGAAATGCGATTACGCGCTGGCTGACTGCGATGTCGCTGATGTACTTATTGGAATCACGAGCGAGGCGATTCATGACTCGTCGACACTCCGGATGCACGAAGGCTGAAAGATGAATCAGCAGCGTCTGATACATCTGCATGCCATCGACGGAAGCATCTCGAGTTCCCTCCAGCCCCGCAGCATAGGCCTGAACATGATCACACAGAATCCTAAGTGACTCCTCTGACCCATCCTGCGATAACAACGGAATCACATGCTGCCAATTTCTTTCTTTTTTCGCCAGCAGTTCCGTCGCCAAAGATTTCCAACGAGGATGATCGAGACGTGCCAGATGCTGGATCAGGGCGGCCTGTTGAGGAACGGAGTAATCAGCGGGATTCTCCGCCATCTGATTAAGTTGTTCCGGAGACGCACACTCCAGAGCCGCGTTCAGAAACTGGGTTGCCGCCCCTTCATCCTTTGACGCAAGCCGGAAACTGGCCATCAACGGATCCGTCCATAACGGGTCACGATACTTAATTGCCGCCGTACAAATCATGCTGGAGACCTGTCCTTCTCTCAGTCGCCGAGTCACACACTCCCGAATCAGAGCATCATTGCCGGAGATCTTCAGGTTCAGAAGATGCTGCACGAACATATCCTGAATCATCGGATTGCGAATGGTCAACAGATCGCGTCGAATGGCCTGCTCGACTCGGGATTCGTTCTGAGCCGAAAGAAATCTCAACGCGACACTGATGTTCTTCGCAGGTATCGTGGCCGAATCGGGTTGAGCCGCCTGTCGCAAAAACACGAGCACATAATCCACAACGAGCGGTAGCCAGCGTTCGTCGGGATATTCGCAGATCGCCTGCACGACTTCGGACTGAAGCTTGGGAGTTGTCGATCCAGCCTTCCACACCTCCGCCATTGCCGACTCAGCCGCATTGTCGCGGCTTCTGACGAGAGAACGCAGGGCCACTTGTGCAACTCGTTCATTTTCGCCGAGACACATTTCCTTCAGCGCGTTGACGGCTTCTTCGCCCGGGATCAAATTCAGATAAGCGGCAATTTCAAGTTTCACCGTCGTGGAACCAGTCTCTGCCTGTTCAATGATCGCACTAGCCTGTTCGGCTGTCAGTCGATCAACAGCTCCGGCCATCGCTGCACGCCTGACGCCACTATCCGGGTTTCTGAGATCAGCCACGGCTTTTTCAACTGGTACAAACCGATAGATCGGCGTCAGCGCTGCACAGACGGCGTCTTCGAGCGATTCGTAGTGAGTGATCTGTGATCGAGGATTGCGGAAGACACGTTCGGAGACTTCCGAGAAATCAGCTAAAGAGACGTGCTTCAGCTTCACGGGAGTTTTGGGAAGCGGAATCATGCTGGGAAGGTCCTGAGAATCTTCCGTCCTGTTATCGATTAAAGACGCCAGAAACTGCACAAACTCCGCATGCACTGTCGGAGTGTCTGACGTGGCTGGCGTGAAAACAACTCGCTGAATTCCCCGTTCGGAAATCTTCTGAAGATGGTCGTTCAAAACCCACGTCGCCAGGATGTCAAGAGGCCGATGGACCGAGACAACCGCCAGTTCGCGATCCGCTCCAACGTATTTATCTTCAAAGAGATTGAGCTTTCTGATCGCCTCATTCAGATTCAACTTCACAACTTCACGCGATAGTTTTGAGTCGCCCTGCGGAGAGTTCTTCGCGTTTTGTTGGTCATCCTTTACAGGATCGCGCGCCCATTGAAGTTCGAGGGGAATCTCCGGACCGTTATAAGCCACTGCCGGAAACGTAAGCCATCCGGTAACAGATTTGGACGGTGCCAGTGTCGTCGCTGTCAGGGGATCGCTGCGATTCGAGTTTACGGGATCCAGAGGGACTCCGCTGGCATCCAGCCTGAATAGATGACGGTCCACATCAAGCGGAACATCACGGGAATTTGTGACGGTGACCTTAATCTCTAACCGCAGAAGCCGAGTGTTCCGGTCGTTCCCAAGAACAAGCGCAGAATCAATCTCCTGGACGACAAGATCCTGAGGAGCCGGCCCCGCGTCATCAGCCAACGGCATCATCGCGCAGATTGCTGTCGTGAGAAGTACAAATACGCTGGCCAACATGAAGCTCTCCGGCAATAACGTCCTGTTACTTCCGGAACTATGGCGGAGAAGGCCCAATATTTCCACTCAATTTCTTGCTATGTCGCTTCGACGTCGTCGCGTACGCTGAATTCCAGCTTCCAGCGTTTGTCCTCGGATTCGTGGACACACCACAATTCAAGCACTCCGAGTTCCGTGATTCGCGAGTGAAACTTGACCGGCACATATTCGTCGTCAGTGCTTTCCGCTGCCGGCAATGTGGCTTCCAGAGAATCCGTTTCGGAAATTTCGTCCTGTGACCAGCGACTGAGCAGTTCCCCCGGTCGATCACTGTTACGAACCGGCGAACTGAAGAAGCGAAAGCGAGCCGCTTCGCCAACGATCAGCCCGATGGATTCTGAAGGGACAGCGGTCTCTGTGCCTTCTTCCATCCCGGCGGGAACTACGCACAGTGCCTTCAAAGGTCGACCAATTCCGGGAATCGCCAGCCCTGCGGTTTCGATCCCGACATAATAAGAGCGCGCTGTCCCGCCGCGAATTCGCACTCCACCTCGCTGTTTGGTCCAGCCGTAAAAGCAGGCGCCTCGGGCCACAGAAAAATCCAGATCCTCCGCGCCTTCCACCAGCTTCGGAGCATTCTGCGGAAACCATTCCTGAAGTTGTTGCAGAAGTCGCGCTCGCAGGGCGTGCGATTTGAAGACTCCTCCATTAAGCAACACATGCGTCAAACCGTTGCCGCCTAAAGATTGCTGCAGAAACACGGCAAGATGACGTGTGATGCCCGTATCGGATTCATAGGGCAAACCAATTTCGCGAAATCCTGCTCGAGACTTTGTGGGCTTCGAGGAAAGTTGAGCGGTCGGCAGGAATCCGTCCAGTAATAAATCAGTGGCCGCGTTTCGATCGACAGTCACAGAAACCAGTCCGCCGATCAATCGACTGCCGCGGCCAGGCACAGAAATCGTCTGACTGTCCGGCCCCGTCCCTGCCAGCAATGCTTCTTTGGCGTTGCGACAGGAGTGCCACAGTGAAATGGATTGCCAGGGATCGAGATGCAACCCCTTCTGTTCAAACAACTGCGCAACGAAATGAGCGAGGGCGAGATCCATGTTGTCGCCGCCGACCAACAGATGATTCCCCACCGCCGCGCGCTGCAGCGTCAGTTCACCGCTCTCTTCCGCGACTTCAATCAGCGTCAGGTCTGTGGTTCCGCCGCCAATGTCGCAGATCAGAAGACGGTCACCAACGTTCAGCAATCTTCGCCAACGATCACCGACTCCGCTCAACCATGCATAAGTGGCAGCTTGCGGTTCTTCGAGCAGAACAAAGGAATCCGGCAGCCCCGCATTCAAAGCCGCCTCACGCGTGAGTTCACGAGCACTCGCATCGAACGAAGCCGGGACGGTCAGCACAACCTGTTGATCCCTGATCGGCGATTCGGGGAATGCCTGCTGCCATGCCGCAATCAGATGTTCCAGATAGCGTTGTGATGCGGTGACGGGAGAAATTTTGGCAACCGAGTCTGGTGCCTGCCAGGGAAGAATCGACTGATGTCGATCGACTTTGCTGTGACACAGCCACGACTTCGCCGCTCCGACGGTGCGTTCTGGGAATTCAGCCGACAGACTGCGAGCCGCGTAACCGACGGCCTCTGAAACGCTTGTCGACCACGGAGCGTTGTAAGCCTTCGCGACGATTTCTTCTTTCGTCGCCAGATACAAAAACGACGGTAGTACAGGGCGAGATTCAAGAGTATTGGCTGACACAAGCTGAGGAATAGGCAACACCTGAACCTGAGGTTTGTCTTCACTCAATGCCGCATAAGCGAGAACACTATTGGTGGTGCCGAGATCGATACCGATGACGTACTGAGCAGACATGTTTCAAACAGATCTCAAAGAACCCGGGAAACGTCGAACCAGAATGTGATGGCCACAGTTGACCATTTCAGGAAGTTGCAAATATGAATGCCATCTCTTAACCAGCGGATCTTATCTATTTCTCCGGACGAGAAGGCTGGGCTCCGGCATGGTGCCTCGAGATTTAAGCAAAATGGTGCCTCGAGATTTGAGCAAACAGGACAACTCGAGATTTGAGCAAATAGAACAACTCGTAGTCCGCCAACGAAAACAGGCTCTGAGTCTTGAAACCGAAAACTCGATTCCATGACCCAGAGCCTGCCGGTGTCAGCATTTGCTGCTCACGAGCTTTCCAATGCGTTCGATCAGAACACGTCCAGCAGGTAGTGATGACCGCTGTGGTATGGCTTCTCGCTCGGGTAGAAGTTGTACCAGTTCTTGTTGTACACCGGAATTCTCATCGAAGGCTCGTAGCGATAGTACATGTGGTCGTACTGCTGCGGCTTCTGAAATGAGTGTGGATAATAAACGTAGGGATAATGGTAGAACCGCTGCCAGTCCGACGGCTGGCCCGGAGGAGCAGCCTCCGCGGTTCGGACGGAAGTCAGCACGGCCACGGTGATGACGGCCAGTACGATCAAACGTTTCAGCATTTAACCTCTCCTCTGGACAACACGGTAATACTGGACGAGGGCTCGGCAGGCGGATCGATCATAAAGACAACTCAGGTTGTCTTAATCGCCCCCGGAAACAGATCAGAGATCCGCGTTGCCGAGGCTCGTCAGATGTTTTCTGGTGATCACGGCCGACTGAAGGTAATCCCTCAATCATCCTTTCGAGCCGTCCCGAAATTGACCACGCGTTTATTCTTCGGCGTTCGACCGGCGACAGAATCACTGCTTTCGTCAGAATCGTTAAAATCGACACAGCGAGGAGTCATCTGACAATACAAAACTCTTCAGTTCACACATCACCGGACTGCACTCTGCTCGCATCAGCCACCGTGCGATAGCGGCGTTGATTTCGAGGCAGCAACGCGTTCCGGCTGATTCTTCGAGGCCTTAACTCATACGCCCATTGGCAGATTATGCTGCAGCATAGCCAATCGAGGCTTCGGCCCCTCAGATGGTCCCGGATAATCGTCTTGGTAGGAATGATCGCAACAATGCAATCAAGTCGTCAAATCGTGACATCCGATACATCGAACTGGAGCATCGTGTACCGAACCGCTGCGCGCAGGTTCGGTCGGGGGGATTTGAACGCGATGCTGTATTGAACACGACGTTCGTTGGACGGTTGGCAAATTGCTGATTTGTTCTGCGGGCGTCTCCAGCGAGGGACCGCAGGGATGACTCTCCGCCAATTCATAGCCTCTGTACGATGTCATCGAAAATCGATGTCCGTGACAGCATTCCTCGGAGCTGCCACTTCACTGAGCGGACCGGGCATTAATCTTGCCAACGGAGATGAGCCGCTTGTGACCAACGTTGGCCAGTTTCAGATTCCATTCGACGTGGAAACGGAGCCCGGTCAGAAGGCTGAGGGCTTTGCTGTGCTGTTCGGATCTCAGAATGGTGGAGCGAACTGGGAACAGTTGCAAAGCGTGCCAGCTTCTCAGGACACCTTCATGTTCGCAGCTCCTCGCGATGGCCGCTATTCGTTTGCGATTCGAATGACTGATCCACAGGGGAACTTGACTCCGCCTGCAAAGAATTCGGCGGCTGAACTGGACGTTGTTGTCGACACTGTGTCACCGGATCTCAAAGTGGAACTCTTTGAATCCGCCCCCGGTCAGATTCTGATCAACTGGACATGTACCGATGCCAGTGTGAATCCTGAGACTCTTTCAATTGAATACGCCGATGGCACAAACGGACGCTGGAAACCCGTGTCCGTCGATGCCGTTGCAAATGGTCAGGCTGTAGTTCCTGCAGGGCAGGGATCTGTCCTAGCCGTTCGTGCTCAGATTTCTGATGCCGCTGGTAATCGCGGAGAAGCATCGACTCAGCTTGTGTCAAAGGGAGTGTTGCAAGCTCCCGCGGCTGGTCCGATGACAACTCCTCCTATGCCAGTCGCAATCCATTCGACCCCGATCGGCCCATCCCCATTCGCAGCATCTCCGCAGAATCACCACGCCACCAATGTTCCTGCAGGCTATCCGGCTCAAGCGATGAAAGGAGCTGTCGCCCCTGTTCCGCAGAGCCCTGCACCGGCCGTCGGATATCCTCAGGCAACGGCCACGACAAATTTCGGCGGAAGCTATGGGGCTCCGATGAGTTCTCAGGTTTCAGCGACGGCCTCAGTGATGCCCGGGCTTTCCGGGTTTCACAATTCGATGAATTCATCCTCCGTCGGCGATGAGCAACTGGTGAATACTCACGTGTTCGATGTTGACTATCAGGTAGAAGACGTTGGTCCATCCGGAGTCAGTGCGGTGGAACTGTTCGTGACTGAGAATGGTGGCCAGCAGTGGTTCCGCTACGGTAATGATACCGACCTGCGAAGCCCTTTTCAGGTTGACGCTCAGGGCGAAGGCACATTCGGATTTGCTGTAAGAGTTCGTAACGGTCTCGGCTTTGCCGACGCTCCACCTCAGCCAGGACAGGCACCGGAAATTGTTGTGACCGTGGACGAGGCCGCACCAGGCGTTGAGCTGGCTCAGCCATCAGTGCGAGTCGATGGTTTCGGAACAGTGCAGTTGGCGTGGCGAGTCAACGATCTGCATCTCGCTCCATCACCGATTCGACTGGAGTATTCAACGACTCCGAACGGCCCCTGGACACCGGTCTTCGACTGGCAAGCCGATCAGGGCGGATTTGACTGGTCAATTCGCCCCGGCACTCCATCGTCACTTTACTTCCGCCTGCTCGCTCGCGACGCCGCCGGCAACGTCGGTGCCGCACAGACACCTCAGCCGGTCATCGTGGACCTGAAGAAACCCGTCGGCCGCCTCCTGCGAGTTCAAGCGGCGTCACACTCCATCACGCCGAGCAATTAGAACAAGGGCACGTGAACCTGAATCAATGAGAACTCTCATTGACGCAGCGGACTCACACGTGATCGCACCAGAATCATTCTTTATACAACCGCCAGTGATCAAGCGAAAAGGGCAGGAATCAGCTTGCCATCGCGGACGATCATCACGGGACGACCTGTTGGCGTATGGTATTCATAGGTGTGGTCGATTCCGAGGGCATGATAGAAGCTGGCTGCCACGTCATCCGGTGAGAAGCCTTCGTGCTTCGGCAAGCTGGCTGTTTCGTCGCTTTCACCCAGTACCTGACCGCCCTTGATTCCGCCGCCACCGAGGATCATGAACATATTGCGTGGATAGTGGTCGCGACCAATGCGTTCTGTATTGATCTTCGGTGTGCGTCCAAATTCTCCGGTCACGTAGACGACCGTCGATTCCAGCAAACCGCGAGCCGCCAGGCCCGTGAACAGGCCGTATAAGGCTTCATCCAAAGCTGGCAATTGCTTTGTCTTCAGCGTATTCCAGTTATCTCGGTGAGTATCCCAGCCGCCGTTCGTGACGGTGACGAAGCGAACTCCCGATTCCACAAGTCGCAGAGCCAGCAGACAGCTTGCCCCAAGTCCGGACGAACCAAAATCCTTCGTGAACTCCGGAGACTCTTTACTGATATCAAACGCCTCACGAGCCTTGTTCGACGTAATCACAGTGTGAGCCTGACGGCCAAACTCATCCATGCCATCCAGCAATTGGCTGTCTTTTTCGACATCGCTGAAAGTGCGATCAAGATTCGACAGCAGGTTGCGTCGCTTTTCTACGTCTTCAACGGTCAAGCCACCTGACATCGAGATCCCGCGAACTCGAAACGCCGATCCGATCTGTGGCGTCGTCGTCGTGTTCATCGGAGCATACTTGACTCCCAGATATCCCGGTCGCTGCGCGCTGTTCGGGATCGCGACGAACGGTGGCATCTCGGGAATCCCCGGACGTTCTTTGCTCACAACTGAACCGTAGCCGGGAAACTCGAGCGATGGCAACGGACGATTCCCCGTGTTCACATACTTAGTGCCCAGATCATGAGCGGCCACTGAGTGCGTCACGCCGCGCAGCAATGTGAATTTGTCCATGCAGGTCGCAATCTTCGGCAGATGCTCAGAAATCTGAACGCCCGGAAGACAGGTCTGAATCGGATTGAACTCACCGCGATATTCAGATGGAGCATTCGGCTTTAGGTCGAACGTGTCCATGTGAGAAGGACCGCCGTTCAGATTAACGAAAATGGCCGCCTTACCTTTTGCATCCGGATTGATATGACTGGCAGACGCCATCCGGGCATAACTGGCCAGAGACAAGCCGGTTCCACCGACCACGCCAGCCTTCAGAAAATCGCGCCGACCAACACCATCGCACGTTCGGAAAAATGCCATAGGAGAACTCCTGAAAATCTATCAGTGACTAGATGTTAGTTTCAAATAATGTGAGCAGCGAAGCGACTTCCGCCATCACGGTAAACCGGTCGCGACGCCTGCTGGATTGCTAGTGATTCACCATAAACTCACGAGTATTCAACAGAGCCCACAGCACACCGCGAACTCCGTCCACGGCATCTGTTGACTCGGAAATATACGCCTGAGAAGTTCGAACCTCTTCTTCCGTCGGATATCGACTCAACGTTCGCAAGTAAGCTTCGTTGATGAGTTCCGTGAAGTTCACATTCGCGGCCGCAATTGCTTCGGGCATCGCGGAATCAACAGCAGCAGCAGCCGGGGTTGATTCAACCTCAGCATCCGTCACTCCGACCTTTTCGGCTTGAGCTCTCAACTTTGCAATCTGTTCTTTAAACGACTTGACCTGACCGGCCTTGCCGTTCTTTTCCGCCTCGACAAGCCGATCTTTCAGCTTCCTGATCTGCCCTTTGTACTTATCACGAGCCTGATTACGCTGATCCTTCTTCGAGTCGGCCGCATCAGTGAAAGACTTGCGAGTAAACGTCAGTGAATTCTTTGTCGCAATGTCCTGCAACCAGCCTTCACCATCATCAATCATTGACAACAACTGGTTGTCATTTCGCACGAAGATGGTCTGAAGCAGACTTGGTTCTTCAGTGCGATCACAATCGCAATTGCTTTCACGAGTAGATCGGCCAAACACAGTCATCGCATAGTCAGCCGGATTGCGATTTCTGTTACGAAGGCCTGAGCCAGGAATCGAGACTGCTCGTTTTTCCAATTCCGTGACAAATTCGAGGTTCTTCGCATCATTGCGAGTCGCCTGAACCATCATGTCGTATGCGATCTCCGCTGGAATTCTGCGAGGCACCGCGCGGCTGAAGTTGCGTTCATCCAGGCGATTGGTCGAATTCGGAACCCAGCTCAGTTGATAAGTGCGGCTGTTCAGGATCTCGCGATGCAACCACTTCATGTCGAAGTTGTGTCCGATAAACCCAGCCGCCAGATAATCCAGCAGAGCCTTGTTCACCGGTGGATTCGCAAGGTTCATGTCATCCGAAGGCTGCACGATTCCGACGTTGAAGTAGTTGGCCCATACTCGATTGACGAAGGCTCGAGCAAACAACGGATTCTCCGGAGCACGCAACCAATCCATCAGTGGCTGACGAACATCTTCGAACTTCGCCAAATCCACAACCGGACCGGCCAACAACTTGGCACTGGTCACAGGTGGAACGTTTCGATCGGGCTTACCGTTATTCTTCTTTTTATCCCTGGCTTTGGCCGGTGTCGCTTTAGGCTTCACAGCATAAACTTCTGCGAACGGGATGATCTCGCCGCCCTGAACCTTGTTGGCCAGAATGTTGCGAACATCATTCCCCTTCAAGCCTTTCGTTTCTTCAAACTTCGCGACCATCGCCTCGTATTCGGCCTTGGCGTCCGGGCGAGCATTCTGGCGGCCTGTCGTGGCCTTAAAGAATCCTTCAAACTGCTTGAAGTCGTCCTGAGTCCATTGATCGAATGGATGTTTGTGACACTGTGCACACTGGATGCGAGTTCCGAGGAAGGTGTATGCAAACGCGATGACTCGATCTTCAGAGGTCTGGAAATTCTGCCGAGCCCAGAAGTGCGCGAGGCCGGAACGTTCCGCGTATCCATCCGCACCCGGTCCGCCCTTGTGATACAGCTTTGAGATATTCTCGCAGTACTGCTCATAAGACTCGCCTGGCTCACGACTGACCGCCATGACAATTCCCTCGACGATCTTATCGTAAGGAACGTTGTCACGAACTCGCTTTTCAATCCAGGCATACCAGTGCCTGGACGCTTCGGTCTGCACCGGAGTCACGTTGTTCAACTTGTCATCGCTGTTACCAGTAAAGTCGCACAGCTTCGTGGTCCACCATGCAACATAACCGGGACGTTCAAGCAGTTCTTCGATCTTCAGCGCCCGCTTGTCAGATCGATTGTCTGCGAGAAACGCTTTCACTTCTGCTGGAGTCGGCAAAGTTCCCGTCACATCCAGACTGACTCGACGCAGGAATTCCGCATCGGTGCAGGTTTCTGACTGCACAATGCCGACTTTCCGCAACTTCTCAATGACCAGTTCATCAACCTTCGTCGGAGCTGCGACCTGCGGATACTTGTCCCCGAAGTTTTCTGAAACGGGGCGAATCACAGGCACTGGCACGACCGCACTGTCGTACGACGCCACAACATGCGTATCCCCTGACGACCCAGCCATCACCAGGCCATCATCAGTGATGTCGGCGATCTGATCGTCGTTAGTCCGAAACCGAGTCAGTGCTGTTACGTCTTCACGGGTTCCGTCCGTCCACACAGCCACAGCCTTCAACTGCTGCTGCTGACCGTCGGCCGAAAAGAGAATCTCAGCAGGAGTTACTTCCAGCTTCGTCAATGTCGGCGGTTCTTCAACGCGTGCTGGCGCGCCGGACTGAATCCAGCGGAGCAGAACATGATGCTCCCAACTGCCTTCCTTCAGACGCTGGCCACCTTCATGCTGAATCTGCATTAATGGCTTTGTCAGAATCAAACTCTGTGCCGGAGTTTCAGGATCCAGACGACCATACAATTCGTCGTGATCGAGAACAAAATCGTATCCAAACAGGCTCATGCGAAATCCGCCTCGCCCCTGGAAAGATCCATGGCAACTACGGCCGTTACATCCCAGCTTTCCGAGCAGCGGAACCACGTGCTTCTGAAAATCCGGCGATTCCCCGCCAGCTTCCGCACTAATATAGCGTTGAGAAACAGAGCCCGTCACTTCTGCTGAAGCTTTTACAACTTCCGCCGTCGCAGCAGGAGCAGTCTGCTCCTGAGCAACCCCGATCAACGATCCAACTGCCACAGCCAGTCCGAATACGGCGACGGAAATCCATTGTTTGATGCTGATCTGCATGACAAACGCCTTTTCAAAATCAACAAATGTAATCTACTTCTCGTCCGCAGCGGCTGGGGCCCCGGAAGCCTTCTTGCCGCCGTTTTTCGGGCTCCCCGACTTCTTTGCGAGCTGTTCCCATTCTTTATCCACCTGCGAATCCATCGGATCTGACAATGATGTCAATTGTTCTTCAATCTTCCGCTGCTGCTCCAACAACCGTTCTTTGTCCGCTTTCAACTGAGCAATTTTCGCTTCGCGCCGCTGCGTCAATAAACCGCGAATCTGTGTTTCCAGTTCCGCATCCCGACTCAAAGACCATCGAGCGGTGAGCACTCGAATTTGCGACTCAACCTTCCAGCTCTGAAGCTGAGCGTCATAGCGGCCAGGATTCTTCTCGCGAGTTCGCTCCAACTGCTGCAACTGTTGATTCAACTCTTTTGTCGCCCGAGCACACTCATGAGGGCGTGATTTTTCAAGCTGCTCCAACAAGCGAGCCAACTCCGGATGATGCTGAGTCGCAAACTCCATCGCGGCCTTACGATCCGCTGCGGTTTTTTCGGTGCGAGATTTCTTGTCGACTTGCTCCGGCTTGCCAGATTCCGCAACCCTGGACTCTCCCTCGGGCTTTTTTTCCTCAGGCTTCTTCTCATCCGCCGAAGTCTGCGCTACGAAAGCCTGCAACGGCATCTGCACTTCAGACCCGAGTCCCACGATCGCAACAGCAAACAAAGCCAACAGTCTCATTAATTCAACTCTCC
>CAMAXD010000056.1 GCA_945861975.1 Candidatus Kuenenia stuttgartensis
ATCTCGCATGGTGATCGGAGCGGATGATAATGCCGCCTGCATGATCTCCACCTGCGGCTCATCTACCTTCCGGGAGATGGAATTGACCACTGAAGTATCATTGGCCACCGTCTTTCGCCAATGATAGCTTGAGGAGCAGCCAGAGCTCACCATCAACACGGAGCTCACCATCAACACGGAGAGCAACACCACCAACTTTCCTCGGTGTAAGCAAAGCGTGCAAGCTGCCACTCGGCGATCAATTCGCCAGACGCAGCGTCGTGTTACGTTTTTGTTGAGCGACATCCGTGTGCTCTGAATCATAATGGGCTATGAATCATAATGGGCTATGAACCTTGATCTGTCGAGTCCGTTCCGTGAATTGGCGGCATTCGAGACAGACCTCCATGGTGTCTTCGGCGATCGAGTCTTACGAGACGCCACCTGCCGCCGAGCCGATGGGAGAAAGAGAATCATTCGGAGACAGCTTACGGAGCAACAAACAGAATGCGAATTCGTTACTCAACCCGCAGATTCATTCCAGGCGTTGTCTGTGAATTTGCAGAGCGGCATAATCTGCCGGGAGCTGGACGCCGATGCTTCCGGAGTTCAGAATCCGTGTACACTCGGTGGAATTCTCCGACAAAAATCGTCTCTTTGATAAACAACGATTCAGGCGGCGACAACCTGACATCGCAGTCGCTGACTCTCGACTATTGTTGAACCGAATAGTCAAATCATGATTTCTTTTGGCCTGTTGTGATTGGCTCGTTTTCTGATGTCTATGTTTCCAATCAATTCGGACAGCGATGACGAAGTTCATTCCGGAACTACGCGACCAGAAGAGAACCCGTCAACTCGTCGCAATATCATGCTGACTATTGCTTACGACGGAACGGCCTATCGCGGCTGGCAGGTTCAGCCCAACGGGCTGTCGGTCCAGGAATGTGTGGAGCGAGCTGTCCAGCGTCTGACCGGCGAATCTCCTCGCGTCTACTGCGCGGGACGAACAGACTCTGGCGTTCATGCGATTGGACAGGTGGCCAATTTTCATTCGGATTGCAATATTC
The DNA here is from genome assembly GCA_945861975.1 of Candidatus Kuenenia stuttgartensis. GTDB lineage: Bacteria > Planctomycetota > Planctomycetia > Planctomycetales > Planctomycetaceae > SXXK01. The sequence goes on from CAMAXD010000056.1 coordinate 1,050, forward strand.
CGATAGAGAATGTCCGACGAGGCCTGCAATGTTATCTGCCGGAAGAGATCACGATCGTCAGTGCCGCAGACGTTGAGTCAGCATTTCATGCAACGTATTCAGCCGTAAAGAAACGCTACCGCTATGTTATCTGTGACAGTGATGTCGTACCGCCGTTTCTGAACCGCTTCGTCCATCGATGCCGATTTCATCTGGACGTGGATCTGATGGCCGAGGCGACTCAATACCTGCTGGGCACTCATGATTTCCGCTGCTTTGAAACTCAGTATCCGAACAAGTCGAGCAGTGTACGAAACATCATGGAGGCGACGATCCAGCGCATCGAAGGCTGGCAACCATGGTCATCACCTCATGACTGGAATCCTGTCCACGGTCGCCCTTATCAAAACTTTGATCGCCCGTTAATCGTGTTCGAGGTCATGGCGGATGGATTCCTGTACAACATGGTTCGCGCCATCGTGGGCACGCTGATGGAAGTCGGCCGCCGTAAGTATGAGCCGCAATTTGTGCGGCACATCATTCAGTCGCAGGACCGTGCTCAGGCTGGAATCACGGCGCCAGCTGAAGGGCTGTATCTGGTCAAAGTGGATTACCCGGAATTGCTGCTACGGCGGGGGCTTTCGCCAGGCAAGTGATGGAGAGCGTACCGTTCTGCGGAGAAAGGACTGCTCAGTCCAGCAAATTATCGCCGCATGGCCCGGGAATGCCCTGTGTTGGTTGAACCCGGTCGCCTGATTTGACAGAGTGCGGAGCGTTCGGCATTCCTTTCGAGGAAGATCGAGCATCCTCTGCCCTGATTTCTGCGACCCCTGCACTAGCAGACGGCCCTTGACCGTCTCCGGGAGACCGATCCTTGCACGCCGATATTCCTTCCTCACCCGACGATAACTCTTCTTCCGCCACTGGTCCATGGTACAAAGAGTTAAACCGGTATCACTGGTTTGTTCTCATCATTGCAGCTTTGGGATGGCTGTTCGACACCATGGACCAGCAGCTGTTTAACCTTGCCCGCGTACCGGCCATGAAGGAACTCCTGCCTCATGAACCGGGACAACCACCGTCAAAGGATTTAATGAATTTTTATGGCCCGCTCGCGACTTCAATTTTTATGATTGGCTGGGCGACTGGAGGACTCATATTCGGTGTTCTTGGAGATCGAATTGGTCGCGCAAAAGTGATGCTCTGGACGATTCTGATTTACTCAATTTGCACCGGGCTCAGCGCTTTCTCGATTGGGTTCTGGGACTTCGCCTTTTACCGATTCCTGACAGGACTTGGTGTTGGAGGAGAATTTGCAGTGGGAGTCTCACTGGTCGCCGAGGTCATGCCGAATCGGGCTCGACCCTTTGCTCTGGGGTTGCTGCAGGCATTATCAGCCGTAGGCAATATCTCTGCAGCACTGATGAACATCGCCCTCGGACAAGTGGAAAGCGCCGGTGGACTGGAGAACCTTGCGATCGCCGACACTCCTATCAAAGCATGGCGAATTCTCTTTGTCATTGGAACAGTGCCTGCCCTGCTGGCAATCTTCATCCGTCGCAATCTGAAAGAACCCGAGACATGGAAAGCCCAGGCTGACGCCGGGCTGGGGAAGCAGCTTGGTTCGTACAGCGAGTTGTTCTCGAATCCCGTCTACAGAAAAAATGCCATTGTGGGATTGATTCTGGCATCATCCGGAATCATCGGATTGTGGGGGATTGGGTTCTTCAGCTTTGATCTGTTGCAACCGGTGTTCAGAAAGCACTTCGAATCTCAGGGTCTGGCTGAGAACGTCATTAACGGCAAGGTTGCGACGTGGGTCGGCATCACGTCAGTGATGCAGAATATCGGAGGCTTCCTCGGGATTTATGCATACAGTCATCTAACAAGCATCTTTGGACGCAAGCCAGCGTTCGCCGTGTCGTTCGTGGCGGCGATGTTCAGCACGGCTCTGGTGTTCTGGAAGCTGGATGAGTTCAGTGAGATTTTCTGGATGATTCCAATGATGGGCTTTTGCCAATTAGCTCTGTTCGGTGGGTACGCGATTTACTTTCCGGAGCTGTTCCCAACTCGACTCCGCTCGACGGGAACAAGCTTCTGTTACAACGTCGGTCGCTACGTGGCCGCAGCCGGGCCATTTGCTCTGGGGCTGCTCACGACGAATGTGTTCAGTGTGGCGAACGGCTATCAAGAGGGCATGCGCTACGCGGGTGTGGCAATGTGTTCCATCTTCCTTCTTGGTCTCGCTGTCCTGCCGTTTGCCCCCGAGACAAAAGGTAAACCTCTTCCGGAATAGTCCCTCGAATCTGGCTGAGTTTCGTCACTACGCCTGTCACGCCAAAGGAGTTGACCGTGTTAAGCTGCTTTGGCCGTGACAAGACGATAAGTTTGGTTTTGCTTCTGACGTTGCTGGCGGCCGGTGCGCGCTTCGGAGGTAATGCGGAAGTCTTCGCTGACGAATTCCGCCTGCCGGACGATCGGCCTGTGCTGGATCGTGCCAAACTGGAATCCTGTGGACTCAGTGTGCTCGAATCGAAACATCTGATTCTGGTCACGGATGCTCCATTGGTCGAGGTTCAGGATCTGCCAGTATTGGCCGACGCTCTTTTCGTTGAACTTCAGCGACAGCTGGGTTCACTGAAACCGGATCTGAATGGCAGGGATTTTCAGCTTACGGGCTTCGTGATTGGCGCCAAAGAGCGATTCGAAGAAGCCGAAGTGTTGCCTCCGGAAAGCGTCATCATCCGACATGGTCGCCATATTGGTTATCAGTTCTGGATGAACAATCAGTCGTCACCTTACTATCGCAGGCATTTGCTGCTGCATGAGTTCATCCATTGCTTCATGATGTGTGAGCATGGTATGGCCGACATCCCTCCTCTGTGGTACACCGAAGGAATTTCGGAATGCTTTGCGACGCATGAGCTGTCAGAGGACATCAAGTCCTCTCGCTTCGGAATTCTCCCGGCAACACTCAACGGCTTTGAGGGCTGGGGAAGAATCACCGAGATCCAAAATAACATGACAGAACTGACAGACAAGCCGACTCAATGGCAGTCGCTGATGTCGCTTGAAAGTGTTCGCCAACCCAAAGACATCAACTTTGCCAGTGATCTGCAGTATGCTCAGGCGTGGGCTCTGGTCTGGCTGATTCGCAATCATCCGGAACTGAAGCCCCATTTTTCTCCGATGAGTGAGGCACGAACTCGTGGGGAATTCCGAGACGTCGAACAATCAGTGCCTGCAGAAGTCTGGCAGAGACTGGCAGTTCTGTGGCCACTGTTTCTCGCCAGCCTGACAGAAGGGTTTGAAGTCGAACATTCATTTCCGCCGCTCAACGTCGCCGCGTCGAAACCACCAGCGTCAGGAAAGTTGGAGTTGCAGTCTGGCAAAGAATGGCAGGCCACCGGAGTTTTGATCAAACGTGGCGCAACAGTCCAACTGACCTGCACGGGCCGTTATTCGGTCCACAATAAACCACGACCGTGGATCTCGGAGCCTCCGGGCATCACGATCGATTATGTCCATGGCAGACCGATTGGTGAGATCACCGCCATGCTTGTTGCGACGGATGGCAGCGTTTGTTCCGGGCGGATTCCGGTCGGTCGGGAAGGATCGATCAACGCGAAAGTGGATTCGGAGCTATGGCTGCAGGTTAACGACTCCGCCGCCAGCCGCAGCGATAACTCGGGTACGGCGACTATTGAGATTCTGATGAAATGATCCCGTCGGCGGGAAGTTTTTTTATGCGATCACCGGCTGGCTCGCGGGCTGTTGATTCAATCGTTTAACGGCAAGCCGCAGGCGTCGTAGCCCCATTTCGCTTCCGCCTGCGGTATTGCCGTTAAATGAAAGGGCTCAATAAGCGACTCAATCAACAGCTCACTCGCGCCCTTACGCTTTCGGCACAGCATCGATGAGAACTCTCGTCACAATCCAGCTTCAATCGCATCCGCAAAACGCCGGGGAGATTCGTCGTCGTACGACAGATAAAGCGAAGGCTCGATCAGCTCCAGTTCCATAATCGCGGGTTGCTGATTCTCAAGGAATACTAAGTCCACTCGAGCATACAACAGGTCTGACTGAACAGCCGCAAGGCTTCGTCGCGCAAAGTCAACCACTTCAGGGACTGGATCGATGCGTTGAATGATCCCGCCGTGCTCTTCCTGAACTCGAAAGTCGCCGGACTTCGGAGTCTTCAAAACCGTATGACTGTACTGACCGCCAAAGAACGTCAGCGAAATCTCCCCATACGAAAGTACGCTTTCGATAAAAGGCTGAGCAAGTGCCAGGCGTCCCTGATAAAGCGTTTCGATCGACTGTAACAACTCCGGCGAGCTGTTCGAATTCAACCAGAAGGTATCCGTCGCCCCAGCGCCGATGAATGGCTTCACAACAACATGGCCAGTGTTCAATTGTTGAAAGAGATTCGACAGATCGGCAACCCGAGGACTCTGCAACCACGCAGTGGGAACAATCGTCACTCCGGAATCCTGCAGGTCTCGCAGATAGGTTTTTTCCACATTCCACCGCACGACCTTGAGCGGATTTTGAAGGTTCGCGCGGGACGCATCGATCCGGGCCAGCACATCAAGGAACTGAGAACAGGATTGCTGATAGTCCCACGGAGACCGAATCACAACGAGCTCGTATTGATCCCAATTGGCATGCGGATCTCGCCACGAGACCTCATCAACACGAAGACCTCGCTGCTGCAGGATGTCGCGAACGAGATAATCGTAGGAGACAAAACCTTCCAGACTGTCCATGGTCAGAAATGCGATACATGACATGTTTTTCTTCTTTAAAGCGGCATGGCGCAAACCATCCGGTGAGAGTCATCCGATGTGTGCCCAGTACTTCAAATGCGGGACACTCAGGGACCTGAGCCCCCCGTGAACCCTGAACCACCCGAATTTTCTCGGATCAGATAAGCGGCGGCAGGTTATAGAGTCCTCAAACACGTTTCCATTCTCAATTCGTTGATCCGCCGCTCATCCATGGTTGAAACAGCGGCAGAAGGGTTTACCCTGTGCGGCTTCGTGATTTGTAGCGCTCTTCCCAAAATTGTCCCGAAGAGCCGAAAACTGATTTCTGAGGCAGCTTTGGCTGTGGAGTTTTTCTGATGCATGCGACGATTGTTCTGCTTCCTGGTGACGGTATTGGGCCTGAAATTGTGGCTCAGGGCAAGCGAGTTCTCGAAGTCATTGCGAAGCGAACCGGCCATTCATTCGAGATGCCAGAACACGCTATCGGTGGCAATGCGATCGACTCCTGCGGCGATCCTCTGCCAGAGGAGACACTGAACGCCTGCCGAAAATCAAACGCCGTTCTGCTGGGTGCCGTGGGTGGACCGAAGTGGGACGACCCCACGGCGAAGACTCGTCCGGAAGCCGGCCTGTTGCGAATCCGCAAGGAACTGGGTCTGTTCGCTAACCTGCGACCGACCAAGACCTGGGACGAACTGCTGGATGCTTCCCCGTTGAAGCGCGAGATCGTGGCCGGCACCGACATCCTCTTCGTTCGTGAACTCACGGGCGGAATTTACTTCGGCGAATCAGGACGCAGACCTCATCCATCGGGCGAAGAAGCCTGGAATGTAATGATCTACTCCACTGGAGAAATCGAGCGCGTTGTTCGCGTCGCGGCCGACGCTGCTCGCAAACGTCGCGGCAAGCTGACGATGGTTGATAAGGCCAACGTCCTGGAAGCATCACGACTGTGGCGTCAGGTGGCAGAGCGAGTCGTCAGGACGGAGTACCCGGATCTGCAATACAACGTAGTGCTTGTTGATTCGATGGCGATGCATCTGATTTCTAAGCCTCGTGAGTTTGACGTTGTTGTCACAGAGAATCTCTTCGGCGACATTCTGACTGACGAAGCTTCGATGCTGCCTGGCTCACTGGGCCTGCTACCTTCAGCATCGATTGGTGCCAGCGGCCCGGGATTGTTTGAACCGATCCACGGGTCTGCTCCGGACATCGCGGGCAAGAACATCGCAAACCCACTGGCCACAATTCTGGCTGCGGCCATGATGCTGCGTTATTCGATGAGTATGAACGCCGAAGCCGACGCTATCGAAGAGGCCGTCAGCCGAGTCCTCAAGGCCGGTCATCGCACCAAAGACATCGCTGGCACAGGCACATCAATCAGCACGACTGAAATGGGCGACTTTGTCGTTGGGATGCTGTAGGACGACCAACAGCTCCTACTGGTTGTCAGTCTCTTTTGACTGCAAATAAACGAGGGGCAACACCCCTCGTTTATTCATTGGCCTGTTCGAGGTAAACCGCTGCCATGGCTCACACAGTTGCCTTAGGCTTGCCGCTAAACGATTCAGGCATCAATCAGAAGTGCAACAATGAAAACTGCGTTGCCAGTAGTTATGGTTCTGCGCTCGCAAGAAAGAACTCCAGGGCTTTGCGATTGGATTCGAAGGCCATGCGATTGAGTTCTCGGCGAGTCGGATGGCAGAAGTGCCACGCGTCGATTTCGCCGTCCATCAGTGAAATGCTGTCGAAAGATTCGACTTCAACCACAAAAAACATATCCGTGACTGGCAACACAAAACCGTTGAAGTTGTACTCATTAGGATACGACACGAGATAACTGTAAGAAGTCACTTTCAGCTGAACTTCCTCCAGAACTTCTCGCTGCAAAGCTTCTTCCGCGGTTTCGCCGGCATCCACAAATCCGCCCGGCAGTCCGTACATTCCTTTCCCCGGATCCTTGGCGCGCACAAGTAACAGCACCTGTCCCTCAGGATCAGTCGCGATTGCTCCGACTGCCGAAACCGGCGCGAAGTAGTGAGTGAAGCCGCAGGCCGAACAGGAGAATGGATTGCGTCCGGTCTTCGTCGCGGCGACTCCACAGCGAGGGCAAAACGTCCAGGCCTTGCGAATGGGTTTGCCAGGAGCCGTTCGGCTCGCCGATTTTGCTTTACGTTTTGCCATTTGAATTTATCAGGGATCCGGCCGCGCCGGGTTAAGAATCGCAGGTTTTTGAACGCAGAGGTCGCGGAGAGACGCAGAGAAACGAATCGCAGATTTAACCACAGAGGTCACAGGGAGCACAGAGGAACCCCGCGTTCAAAAAACCTACCACTGATAGCCGCTCTTGCGATTCCTCTTTGCTCTCTGTGACCTCCGTGGTAAAAAAATTGCCCTCGACATCAACACCACTACGCAATAGCCGGCAGATACACGGCCTACGTTAGGGAGTCGACGTGCCTAGCTGCACCAGTTGGATTGTGCGGGCAGTCTCGGCTTCCGCAACATCACTGTGACATTCAGCCTTCGCACCTTCGGCGCCCATGGTGCGGCGAGTCTTACTCGCCAGACGATGAATCTCGGCCGGTGACAATACGCCGCGTTTTTCGAGGATCTCACGTTGCTCGGGAGTCAGAGCTTCGGTGACCTTAGCCTTGTCCCATTGAAACGCATCAGCCTTGCCGCTGGCGAATTCCTGAATCTCCTTGCTGATGCGTACGCTGCACCAGTCATGGCCGCACATTGCACAGAAGTCTGTATCAACGTCCAGGTCTTCATCGTGATAAGCACGAGCCGTATCCGGGTCGAAGCTCAGTTCAAAGTGCTTCGACCAGTTCAACGCCGCGCGAGCCCTTGTGAGTTCATCGTCACGATCGCGAGTCCCCGGAATTCCCAGAGCAACATCCGCCGCATGAGCTGCGATCTTATACGCCACGCAGCCCTGCTTCACGTCATCCTTCTTGGGAAGCCCCAGATGTTCTTTCGGAGTGACATAGCACAGCATGCTGGCTCCGTGCCACGCCGCGTTGGTCGCACCGATGCAACTAGTGATATGGTCATAGCCCGGGAACATATCCGTCACGAGCGGACCGAGTACATAGAACGGAGCACCGTGACACAATGTTCGCTGGAGTTTCATGTTGAACTCGATCTGATCCAGCGGCACATGCCCCGGACCTTCGATCATCACCTGCACACCTTTGCGCCAGGCACGTTCGGTCAGTTCACCCAGAGTTGACAGTTCAGACAACTGAGCGATATCGGTTGCATCGGCCAATCCGCCGGGACGCAGTCCGTCACCGATGCTGAAGGTCACGTCATGACGACGCAGAACGTCGCAAATCGCTTCCCAGTTCGTATACATCAGGTTCTGCTGGCGATGATGAATCATCCACTTGGCCAGCAACGAACCACCACGGCTCACGATGCCGATGAGGCGGTCGCGAACATAGTTCAAATGTTCGCTCAACACTCCTGCATGAATCGTGAAGTAATCCACTCCCTGTTGAGCCTGATGTTCCAGCGACTCCAGGACATGTTCAATACTCAGAGATTCGATGCGACGACCGATGATCATCGAGTAAATCGGGACGGTTCCGATCGGCACGGTGCTGTTGCGAATGATGGCATCGCGACAGGCATCCAGATCTCCGCCGGTGGAAAGATCCATCACGGTGTCCGCACCCCAGCGTTCGGCCCAGCGAAGTTTTTCAACTTCTTCATCGGTTCCCGAAGAAACCGGTGACGCTCCCATGTTGGCATTGATCTTTGTACGTGAAGCGCGGCCGATGCACATCGGCTGCAACTGATATTTCAGATGCTGCTTGCTTGCAGGAATCACCATACGACCGGCCGCAACTTCATCACGAATCTGTTCGGCCGTCAGATGCTGTTCAGCTTCCGCGACGCGATGCATCTCAGGGGTGATGTTACCAAGACGAGCAAACTCCAACTGAGTGCTCGGCTCAAATCCGGCGGGCGTCTGCCAGGCGGCAGCTTGTTCGTAGTTGTTCTCAAATCCCGGCCTGACCGTCCAATCCTGCGGCATAAAATCCCAGGCCGTCTTCTCAGAAGGCTGTGGCATTCCCGGGGTATCGGGCGACGAAAACGTCAAAGCACCTTTACGTCCCGGAGCGATTTGGGGGGCTCGGGCAAAGCTTCCCGGAGTTGTTCCGGCATGGCTGCTGCTGGGGTCTGACGCTTCAATTTTCGGCAGAAACTGGGCAACTCGCTCGGCGTGATTCAGGCTCATTAGTCTTCCCTGGAGAGGCGCAGCGGGCCTCGTACAAATGGTTTTTTCTATGCGCGGCCACGATTGAGGCTATCCTCTGAAAGATATCCCGCGAATACCCAGCCTCAACTCAAACCGTGCAGAGAATATATGTTCCGGCGCAAATCGTAGTGGAGCCCAGAGGATTTGCAACGGGCTGTTTCCGGATGAGCGAATTCTCAGGAGACATCGGGCTCCGTGATCGTCGCAGCCTTCTATTGTGATATGCTGTCGCACATATTGTGAACTCTCTCCACTATCTCTGCTACCGATTTTACCAATGAAATATGACGTTTACGGCGTAGGCAACGCACTGGTCGACATTCAGGCTCGAGTTTCCGACAACTGGTTGGCCACCACCGGTTTTGACAAGGGCATTATGACCCTGGTGGACGATGCTCAGCAAAAGACCGTCCTGGATCGCCTGGCTGGCACAAACCTGAACCGTTGTGCGGGTGGCTCTGCGGCGAACACGATCGTTGGCGTCGCGGATTTTGGTGGCAAAGCGGCGTATGTCGGGAAAGTTGCAAACGACGAAGTGGGTGAGTTTTTCCTGCACGATATGCGAAAGATGGGCGTCACCATCGAAGTCGCTCCGGCCACCAGCGGACAATCAGGAACTTGTGCGGTCCTGATTACCGAAGACGCGCAAAGGACAATGTTGACCAATCTGGGCGTCTCCGCGACTCTGACGGAAGACGACATCAACGAAGAAGAAATCAAACGAGCCAAATATGTGTACGTCGAAGGCTATTTGCTGACGAGCCCGAACCAGCGAGCCGCTGCCTACAAAGCCATGAACGTCGCAAAGCAATTTGGCTGCAAGGTTGCATTTACGGCCTCTGACCCGTTCCTTTGCAACATGTGCCGCGACGAAATCTGGGAACTCCTGAGAGGACCTGTGGATCTCTTTTTCTGCAACGAAGAAGAAGCGAAGAGCCTGACCGGAAAGACAGACCCGATCGAGTGCGCCGCTGAGTTGCATCGTCACTGCGAGAATGTCGCGATGACCCTCGGAGCCAACGGATCGCTGCTGATGCATGAAGGCACCGCGATTCCGATTGAAGGCGTTTCTGTCGAAGCTGTCGATACCACGGGTGCCGGCGACATGTATGCCGGAGCATTGCTGTACGGCATTACGAACGGCATGGGCTGGAAGCAGGCCGGACATCTGGCCTCTCACGCCGCCGCTCGAATTGTTGGGCAGTTGGGAGCTCGGATGAAGAACCGCTTCAGCGCCAAAGAAGTTGCCGCGCTGATGAAATAAAGGAGCTGGCAGCCTGGTAACAGGCAATTCCAGCCTGTCGCAGGGCGGGATCGGCGAAGCAATCAGGTTGCCGAGTTCCGTGAACCGCGAACGTGTGAGAGTCATTCAAAACTGTGGAAAAGCTCGTTGTCCGAGATTGGCCGTTCGGGTACCAATTTCCCTGCGGGGCAATTGCCGAACGATCACAGGCAGGAAGAAATCTCTTCCGGGCTGTCATAATCCGGCCGCTGCAGAATGATGTCAGCGAAATCCTGACGGTGAGAGTCAGAACCCAGGCGAATCGAACGGTGTCCGTTCGATGACGAATTGCCCGCCCGTATCAGTGAAAGCCGATACAGGAAACGGAATGTAGCTGACTCACCTCTCTGGACTTCTGTCGCTCCAATGATCATGCAGGCTCGTACCGTTCCTCGCCGGAAAACGCTGAGGCGCAATCTCCGGGCGATGAACGCGGACGGTTTATCGTTCAGCGTTATGGTAGGCATTGCCGAATCCTACCTGCCCGCCTTTGTGCTGTCGCGCGGACTTGGCGATCTGACCGCCGCGATGGTAGCTACGGTGCCCGTTCTGCTGGGCAGTCTACTGCAGCTTTTCGCGCCGTTCCTGTTGCAAAAGCTGGGCTCTTATCGACGTTTCGTCGTCACGACAGCGACCATACAGGCCTGCAGCATGTTGATGCTGATGGGCATGTCGTTCCTGCAGCACTTACCGGCCTGGCTGGTTTTCGTTCCGGCCACGTTATATTGGGCTGCGGGTTTAGCCACGGGACCTGCATGGAATACGTGGGTTGAGCAACTCGTTCCGCAAAGAATTCGCAGCGGCTTCTTTGCTCGCCGAAGTCGCATGTGTCACGTTGGCGTTCTGCTCGGACTGATCTCCGGAGGATTACTGCTTCGCTGGTCGGTGGCTCATGATCTCACGGTTGCCGTCTTTTCGATTCTCTTTGGTGTCGGAGCCATAGGACGCTTTGTGTCAGCCGCCATGCTGTCACGGCAAACAGAAATCCTGCACTCTGTCAGAACCGCTGGCGCTAATGCTGACGATGTGAAACCTGACCGAGTCACTGCCGGACAAAAATTTGTCGCTGCTCTCAACATCATCCGTCGCCCCGGAACGGCCGGACGCCTTGTCTTGTTTCTGATGGCTGTCCAAACAGCTGTCCATGTTTCAGGCCCTTATTTCAGTCCCTTCATGCTGAAGATCCTGAAGATGTCATGGGTTGACTACATGGGCCTGTTGTCTCTTGGTTTCATCGGCAAGATGATGTCGCTGGCGTGGGCTGGACGCTTTGCAAATCGCTGGGGTGCTGACCGCCTGTTATGGGTCGGCAGCGCGGGAATTGTCCCGATCAGCGCGCTCTGGTTTTTCTCTCAGAACATCTGGTTTCTGGCTGGCGTTCAGATCCTGAGCGGTCTCGTGTGGGGCTGTTACGAACTGGCCATGCTGCTGCAATTCTTCCGCCAGATTCCCGGTGAGAAGCGTGTGGCTGTACTTACGATGTATAACCTTGGGAACTCCGCCGCGATGGTTGCCGGAACGTGTATTGGTGCCTGGATTCTGAATTCACTGGGGCGAGATCATCACGCCTACGTTTCGGTCTTTGTCGCGTCCGGATTCTTTCGTTTTGCTGCTTTGCTGGCCTTGCCGGGTCGCCGCAATGCGGTCCGGACAACTCACAGCGCGGTACGTGGCTGGATCAAGACATCCGCCGAGGAAGTTGTCCGGTCAAAGCCGGCAGCGGTTGTGGTTGGTGTAACACGAGCTGCTGTTGTTGCAGATCACTCCGGAATCACCCACGATGATTCCGTCATCCTTGTTTCCGGACTCGCAAAAGAAGAATCCTCCGTGTCGTCTCGAATCATCGAAGGCGGCAGTGGTGGAAGTCGTCGTCGAGAAGGCCAGTCGACAGCTCGATTGCCCGCAAGAGTTGACTCTGCCGGTATGGAAGAACTCAGGCCACGCGAATAACGAAGTCCATGTGTATGATGGGCATTCCTGCCTGCGTTTCAAGGTCTGACACATCACACGTGCTGAAGGAATCGTCTGCCTATGGACACGCGACTGCAGTTTGAGTTTCTTCAGCAACCGGATAATACGACCTGTGGGCCGACATGCCTGCATGCGGTCTACAGTTATTACGGCGATGAACTCCCGCTGCAGGAAGTGGTTGATGAAGTTCCCGTCTTTGCGGATGGGGGAACTCTGGCCGTGATGCTGGGCTGCCATGCTTTGCGACGAGGCTACGACGCGCGTATCTTCACATTTAATCTGCAGGTCTTCGATCCTACCTGGTTCAATGCCGACGGACATCTGCTGGAAGGCCTGAACGTCGACGATAAGCTACGGGCTCAGATGAAGGCCAAGCCCAAGGAAAAGCTGCGAGTCGCCTGCGAGACTTACATCGAATTCATGAAGCTGGGCGGTAAGATTCGCATGGAAGATCTCACCGTCAATCTGATTCGACGCTACCTGAAACAGTCGATCCCGGTTCTCACCGGGCTGAGTGCAACGTATTTGTATCGCGAACGAAGAGAAATCCCGGCGACCAGCACTCCCGATGATATCGCTGGGCTTCCCAGTGGACACTTTGCGGTCCTGTGCGGATATGATTCCATCGAACGATCCGTTCTTGTGGCGGACCCGTTTCATCCCAATCCGATTTCAACAAACTACAAGTACGAAGTGTCGCTCGACCGCGTCGTGTGTTCGATCCTGCTGGGAATTCTGACCTACGACGCGAATTTGCTGATCGTGCGACCGCGAGAACGCTAAGTCGCTGCTATTCATCGTCTTCTTCGACTCTGTGCGCCTTAAACAGTTCATTCTGCACCGGGATCAGACAGCCCAGAATTGAACGCAGCACTTCAGCAGGCGAACCGTTTGCATCCACTTCGTGAATGATGGCTGGATCGTACTGTTGCAGCACAGGCGCTGTCACTTCGCGGTAAATATCGAAACGCCGACGAATGATCTCTTCGTTGGCATCATCGGTGCGGTTCTCTCGAATCGCCCGGCGGCGAATTCGATGCACCATATCCTCCTCGTCCGAACACTTGAGATAGATCACTTTGTGGATCTCCAGATACTCCTGAACCAGTTGCACCTGATTCACATTGCGAGGCATCCCGTCCAGAATCAGCAGATCTTCGCGCGGCTTAAACCACGACAGAGCGACGTAAGCCTCAACGGCTTTCCGCCAGATGCGAATCGTCAATTCGTCGGGAACAAGTTCACCGCGCGAAATATGCTTGTAGACTTCGCGCCCGTTTGGCGATCCGATGTCGATTGATCGAAAAACATCACCGACGGACAAGTGAAAGAAGCCCGGGATATGTGCCAGGATTCCCCCCTGTGTTCCCTTGCCAACACCGGGAGGACCAAACAGAGGCACACAACGGTATCTTGTCCTTGATGTCATAAATCTTCCTTGCACCTTCAAACAATTCTTTCGACGCGTCCTGCGCTCCCATAATATCAAGAAGCAGGGAATAGAGGTCCGCTTATCAGCTCAATACATCGCTGATGGGGACTGGGAGTATGACGGTCTTCACGAAATGTGACCAGCGGGATCGATCGCAGAAACATAATTCCGCCATCGCTTCTCAGGCTCGCAAATCTTCTATTCCTGCAACACGTTTTGGTATCCGTCGCAGGCACATCAGAGAGTCATCGCTTTCGAAATGTGATGGCATAGACAGCATAAATTCGCGTCCCCATTTTCCATCGCCATGGAGCCGTCATGATGGGCGATTCAACATACGGAGCAATGTCGGGACTCGTTCCCAAATCCTGCAGCATCACACCCGGATGCAGCCCTGAGAAAAAGTTGCCCGTCGCGAGCGCCTGAGCCAGAAGTTTCGGCAGACCGGCATCATTGATCGAAGCCAGCGCGGGAGTAGTTTCGGAAGAGACGAGGTCGCTGATCAGGATGCCTCGACCACCGGATTTCAACAATTGCAGCATTCGCACCAGATGACCTCGTCGCACCGCCTGAATCAGTGAAAGAAACTGCGGATGATTATCGGTCACCGACTGCGTCAAGCCACTCAGTATTTGACTCAGGACACACGTTGAAACCACCACATCTGCCGGGGCAACAGGCAGAACAGCAAGTGGATTCGCAAGTTGTTGGCAGAGCTGGGCAATCGAATCCGCTCCCGACAATGATCCCGCCGTTATTGTGGCCAGAGGGGATGCCAGATCGACCGGAGCCAGAATCTGCACTCGAGAAGTCTGCAGGCTTTCAGCAACGTTGACTGCGGATTCCACCGCTTCACGATCGAGGTCCAGCAAAGTGACTTTGTGAAAGAGCGTTGCCAGTTGCTGCAGATCCAGATCCATACAGTTTCCGGCCCCCAAAACTGAGATCGTTCGTTCCACGACTCCACTGAGTTCGGCAGCCGCCAACGAAACAAGCTCCATCGTCTTCTGTCGATGCTGTTCATACGTCTGCAGAACTCTGGTCTGGGCGTTCAGCGTGGCGGCTCGTTTTGCGACCGGAGTCTCCGTGAGAGAGTCCATCGTCCCGGTTACGACTTCGTCCGGCGAGTGTTCAAATTTGGACATCAAGGGGAGCCTTTGCTGGGGTCGGCCGACCTTCGCTGCTAGAATTCTGCCAATGCCTTCCGGATTGCTCAGAAAAAGGGGTCTGGAACCAATCGCCGAAAGGCCCGATGGGCGCTGCGCACTATTCGCTCCAGTCCCCTTTCCAGGCCACCATGCTTTCCCGGATCATGACAGTCGGAGCCTTCTCTTGTCCACACTTCTCGAACATGCCGTCGCGGAACTGGAATCTATTCGCAGCCAGGGACTGTTTAAATCGGAACGAACGATAGACTCACCTCAGCGGGCCGAAATTCGTTTGCTTGACCAGCGTCCGATGCTGAATCTGTGCGCAAACAATTATCTGGGGCTGGCCGATCATCCGGAGATCGTTCGTGCAGCCCACGAAGGTCTTGACCGCTGGGGCTACGGCATGGCCTCAGTTCGTTTTATCTGCGGCACCCAAACGATCCACAGAACACTGGAAGCAAAGCTTAGCGAATTTCTGGGCACCGAAGAGACAATTCTTTACGGATCGTGCTTTGACGCAAACGGTGGTCTCTTTGAGACGCTGTTGAGCGATCAGGATGCGATCATTTCCGATTCACTCAATCATGCCAGCATTATTGACGGTGTCAGACTCTGTAAAGCGCAGCGGTTTCGATATCGCAATAATGATATGGCTCATCTTGAGGAACAGCTTCAGGCGGCGGCATCCTGTCGTTTCCGAATGATCGCGACCGATGGTGTCTTCTCCATGGACGGCTATCTGGCCAATCTACCGGAGATCTGCGCTCTGGCTGACAAGTATAACGCGATCGTCATGGTGGATGATTCACACGCGGTGGGATTCATGGGACCAACGGGACGAGGAACCCCCGAACATTTTGGCGTCGCTGATCGCATCGATATTCTCACAGGGACTTTGGGAAAATCGCTTGGAGGAGCAAGTGGCGGTTATACCAGCGGCCGCAAACCGCTCATCGACCTGTTGCGTCAGCGATCTCGTCCGTATCTGTTTTCAAATACTCTCGCGCCGCCAATTGCCGCCGCATCCGTCAGAACATTGGAGTTACTGAATGAGTCGCAAAGTCTGAGAACTCAGCTTCAGGAGAACTCGCGCTACTTCCGCAGCGCGATAACAGCCGCGGGCTTTCAACTTTTGCCGGGCGAGCATCCGATCATTCCGGTCATGATCGGAGACGCCGCGCTGGCCGCTCGACTTGCCGACGAACTGCTGCAGGAGGGCATTTACGTCGTCGGATTTTCATTCCCCGTTGTTCCCAAAGGCGAAGCCCGCATCCGAACTCAGATGTCCGCCGCGCATACTCGCGAGCAATTAGAATTCGCCGTCAACGCCTTCCAGCGCGCTGGACGAAAAGTGGGAGTCATTTCGTGATTAGAGCATTCCAACGAAGACTCGATTGCACCGAGGTCTACTGAGCCGCGCGTTCTCCGGTCACCAGCCATTGAGCGCACTCGGGGCCCAACTGACGGACTGCGATCTGTTCGTACTCGACGGATTCTTCTGCAGTCAGAACATCAGCCCAGCGGCCGTTGACGCCCTTGTTGATGAAGACTCCTGCCCCCGCATCCCAGAATAAACCGCCGAGAGGGACAGTCTTCGTCGCGTTCTTCTTCATCCAGTCGAATGAGCAATGCTCAAGAATGGCCGACCAGCGCGACTCATTGATTCGGATCTGCAGGAACTCCGCAATCTGACGAATCGCTCCGGGAAGATCTCGCTTAAGTTCTGAGAAATGTACGAAACGCACATTGGGGAGATCTCGAATCTGCCACCACGTGCGAACGTGGTCCCAGAATGACCAGAACGGGAATCCATCTTGAGCAAGCCAGTCGTGCCAGTACTGGCGAATATCTTCTGGTGGCCGCTCGATCGGCGGACCAACTCGGCCGGGAGTCTCGTTCAGGGCGTCGTACCATAACTGATTCGCATTTGCGTGATGGTTGTAAAGACTCCAGACAACATCGCGACCATCTCGGCCAATGTAGAGATATCTGGCTCGCGGCGAAAACACCAACGCATCGAGCGGCAAATGAGTCTTCAGAAAACGCCGATGAGTCTGAGCCTCCACATACGGAAGCTTTACTTCTTTGGGTGGAACACGCAGGTCGAGCCATGGAGAGATCTCAGCCACAGCCAGTTCCGGATCACCGTTGAACAATAACTGAGCGATGATCTGCTGCATCCAGGTTGTGCCGGATTTGGCATACGTCGCGATGACGATGTCATCATCCCGAAACTGAAATTCATTCCAGATCGTGGAATCAAAGTGATGATTGTGCAGCTCACGAGTTTTCCCCGGCCAACGAGTATTTTCAGACATAGGCATTATCTGGTGGGGATTTTCCAGAGGAGAGATGAGAACTGACTTTAACGTTCACTAATCGGTTCAACAGAGTGTTGCCTTGAGAAGTCTCTTTGAGGATACTCGGTGCAACTCGCAAATTCGGCAACGAAAACGCCCGGACTATTGAACAAATTACGGTTCAACGACAAATGAAGTGCGCGGCATAGGATTGAGTGATTATCCGATGAGAGCGAACTTGGCTAGATGTAACGCATAGAGTTTGGCGATGAAGTACTCATGATCGCGGTAACCATAAGCAATTCTCTGGAGGGCACCGATCTTGTTGTTGATGCCTTCGAGTCGGCCAGTGGAGATGGGGAAGTCGTACCAGTTCAGGATGCCGGTTCTGTGCCCTTCGAGGGTGTTGGCCATTGTCTGCAGGACCCGAATACCGGACGCTCGAGCGCGGGCACACCAGTCGGCAAGGAACACACCAGCGGCCAGTTTGTTGGATTGTTGCCAGATCTGACCGAGGTCCTCCTTGAGATAGTAGGCGATCATCAGCGATTGATTCAGCCCCAGCGCGTCCATCAGTCGCGCCCTTTCATTTTTCTTTTCATCCAGATCGGCATTGTGCTTCAGGAGCAGCCAGCGCAGGCCCTTCAGAACGTTCCGTCCCATCTGATCCGCTTCGCGCTGCAGGTCGCGACGCAGTTGAGTCAGCTTATCATTCATCAGTTTGACGATATGAAATCGATCGAAGACATGTTTCGCATTGGGAATGTTCTTCAGCACGGCGGAGTAGTACGCACTGGCCATGTCGGTGGCCACCGCCTTGATCCTGGCCCTCGAGCCGCGAAGCCGTTTCCAGAAGGGTTTTAGGGCCTTTTCCCCCTTTCCTTCGCCCACGAAGACAATCGCCCCCGTCGTCCAGTCAATCACAATCGTGAAGAATTTGTGCTTCTTGCCCACGTAGATCTCGTCGATCGCAATGATCTCCAGATCTCGCAGACGTGGCTTGCAGAAGTTCTTCTGAAGGTACTTCTTATCGATACTGCGAATCATCGTGTCACTGACACCCACGTACCGAGCCACATCCCGAATGGTCATCATCTTTCGAAGGTCGACCACCAGACGACCAAGGCTCTTCGTGTAGTTGCACAGTGGCACGACATTGGGAAGAACGGCATTCAGCACTCGTTTACAACGCCGACATTCCAGCCGAGGCACCTTGATGAACAACTGCGTCCGTTCCATGCCGATCGGCGGGGCATGGACTACTCGGTCGACCGTTCCCCGACGGATCACGTCCCGATTGCCACATTGAGGACACCGGTAACACGAACCCGGAGCGGCCATCCGCAAATGAAATACTCCGTCCTTTCGCCAAC
Source organism: Candidatus Kuenenia stuttgartensis (assembly GCA_945861975.1). Taxonomy (GTDB): domain Bacteria; phylum Planctomycetota; class Planctomycetia; order Planctomycetales; family Planctomycetaceae; genus SXXK01. The sequence goes on from CAMAXD010000056.1 coordinate 19,580, forward strand.
ACTGTTGATGTTCGTAGCCTGAAACACCAATCGAACTGTACAATTCTCTTGTGGTCATTTCGGAGTTCCTGATGAATGAGTGTG